>JAGGWF010000085.1 GCA_021157685.1 Planctomycetota bacterium
GCGGTTGGTGACCCCAAAGTATCCGCCCGTATTGGGTATCTCCCGGAAGAATCCTATCTGTATCGATACCTGACCGCACGCGAAACGCTGGATTTTTATGGACGCATTTTTGGGCTGCCTTCCGTTGTTCGAAAAGCGCGTATCGAAACACTGCTGGAAATGGTCGGCTTGTCGGGAATGGGCAATCGTCAGATCGGGACTTTCTCTAAGGGGATGGCCCGCCGCATTGGGTTGGCACAGGCGCTGATCAATGACCCGGACTTGCTGATTTTAGATGAGCCCACCTCCGGGATGGACCCGATGGGGACGCGGCAAATGAAAGACCTCTTTGTTGAGCTTGTGCGGCGCGGCAAAACCATTTTGCTGTGCAGCCATCTCCTTGCGGATGTGGAAGATGTCTGCGATCGTATCGGCATTCTCTACGGCGGGAGGATGCAGTTGGAGGGGACCGTTCGCGAACTGCTTCAGCGCAAAGACGAAATGCAAATGCGTACCGGCAAACTGAGCGACAGGGCGGTGGAGCAAATCGAACGGATTGTCTCAAAAGAAGGCGGCGAACTGAATATTGAAAGTCCGATGGAAAAGCTGGAAAGCTTTTTCATCAAGATTGTGGCCAAAGCCCGTCAGGAAAAACAGCAAACCAGTGGGGCCGAGCTTGGGACAGGAATTTCTGGTTTTCTCGCTGAAAAAGCTGTGGTTCGTCCCGAAAATATCCTGGACGAGCTTGTCAGCGTCAAAATGCAGAAGGAGGTTGTATCGACACCTGCCGCGGCGGTGGAAACAACTACATCTGTTTCCACTTCTGAGGTGAAGAGCCCGGACGCTGACCACGATCTGCTGGAGCAATTAACCCAGCAGGAGACCAACCTGTCAACGACCCGGTCCGAAATAGAACAGATGTCGACCCAACTATCAGAACCGGAAACACCAGTCGTTAAAAAAGGTGTTCTTGAAGATTTGGTTGGCGGCAGCCGGCAGAACGGTTCGACTGAAATGACCCGGCCCGAACAAGCGGAGGATACCGAGAATGCATAGTATCTGGGCAGTTGCACGAAATACGCTTGCCCAGACCCTGCGGATGAAGATCGCCGCAGTGGTGGTTCTGTTGCTGTTGATTCTACTGCCCCTGATGAGTATGGTGATGGACGGCGATGGTACTTTGCTGGGCAAACTGCAAACATTTACCAGTTATGGACTGGGGTTGATCAGCTTGCTTTTGTGTATTTTGACCATTGCGATTTCCACCTTTACGCTCAGCAACGATATAAAACGAAAACACATCTTTCTTGTTATTACCAAGCCTGTCCGTCGCTGGCAGCTTATTCTGGGGAAACTGGTTGCGGTTATTTTGTTAAATGTCCTTCTACTGGGCATATTTAGTGGGGTACTCTATGCGTGTACGCTGCTTATTCCAAAGATGGTGGATGCCTCGGAGGGTGAGAAGATTCGGGCGAAAGCGGAATTTTTCACTTCGCGTATGGGGATAAAAGCCGCGATTGACAAGGATCTGCTGGGTGTTCGGGCTAAAAGCCGCTATGATGAATTAAAGAAAAGCGGACAGATCCCGGCACAGATGTCATACGCCCGGATCATGAGTGAGTTGTTTGGTCAGGAAATGATGAACGCGAAGAAAGTTGACCCCGGCGAGGTCAAGGAGTGGGAATTTGAAAATGTGCAGGTGAAAGCTCCGGGTGACCCGAATGCCATTTTGTTTGTTCGCTGTCAATATCAGGTTACGGTAACTCCGCCGGATGAAAAAGTGTTTGGGGTGTGGAGAATTGGTGATCTTCGACAGTTGAGAGGCGGCGCAAAACGCAAAACGCCCATCTATAATGTAGAACGCGCCGGGGCTATTCGAGTGGCTCAGGAATTTGCCATTCCTGCCAATGCGGTTGCCGATGACGGCACTCTTGGCATTGCGTTTTATAACAATCCCGCCTTGAACCAGACCACCATTATCCCGGAAGAGCTTGAGGTGCTTTATCAAACCGGCGGGTTTACCGGAAACTTTCTCCGTGCGGTGCTGATGATTTTTGTGCGTTTGATCTTTCTGGCCGTTTTAGGCATTTCGCTGACAACATGGCTATCCTTTCCGGTGGCAATTCTTGTTTGTGTGTCCGTCTTCTTTGTCGGATTGACAAATGGGTTTATCCTGGATGCGATTGACAGCTTGGGAGCTACGGCGGGGATCGTCTATTCGCTTTCTGTCAAACCGTTACTGTGGCTGCTGCCGCAGTTTGACGGCGACTATAACCCGAATGGCTATATTGTTGACGGGCGAACGATTCGATGGGTATTTCTGGCAACGACCGCGATTTTCACCTTGCTCGTCAAAGGACTGATGATGCTCCTTGCGGGAATGTTTATTTTCAGTCGCCGCGAGGTGGCCAAGACCGTAGCATAAAGGGCAACCGTTTAGGGTAAGAGGAACCACGAATGAACACCAATAAATACGAATTTATTAAAATAAAGGCAATAGGCAGAAGGCAGAAGTTTCTATTGCCTATTGCCAAATATCTGTTGCCTGTGAAAATTAGTGTGTATTCGTGTCTATTCGTGGTTCTTTTGTTGAGGAACTACCAATGAAATCGAAAGATTGGCTGGTTATTGTATTCTGTTTGATCTTGAGCGGCGTGTTGCTGACCGCTGCCTCAATGCGAACCGAATCCATCCACCAAGCGCGCGAGGAGATGGGACTGGTGGCCAATACTTCGCTGGAAAACGCGCCGCCGTCATTGGCGTTTGCGACGGTGGCGATGGGGGCCTTTCGCGGTCTGATTGTTGACATCCTCTGGATGCGTGCCGATGATCTCAAGCAGGAGGGGAAGTTTTTTGATGCCAAACAGCTTGCCGAATGGATTACGACATTGCAGCCGCGATTTGCGGCGGTATGGGATTTTCACGCGTGGAATATGGCGTACAACATTTCCGTTGCGATTCCCAACACGCAGCCAGCCGAACGCTGGCGATGGGTACAAAACGGCTATGAGTTGCTTCGAGATCGCGCCATTGAAATAAATCCCCGCAGCATCCTTCTGTATCGGTCGCTGGCGTGGATATTCCAGCATAAAATCGGAGGGGTTTCGGACGATTCCCATCGTTATTACAAGCGGGAACTGGCCTTGTCCATGCGGGATTTACTGGGAGAAAATCCTTCGAGTGACTATTTCCAATCACTGATTGAGCAATCTGGTACGCTTGAACAAATTCTGGCTGACGAGAAAATATCCCCGTTCCTGAAAGAATTGCAGCAGGCGGATGAAACATTTTCTGACAAAAGTAAGCTTGTCGCCAACTATCTGACACTTCGTAAAACACCCGGTCGATTTAGGAAAGAGGTCTTTGCGGTTGTGGATCGTTACCGCGGAACAGAAGCCCTTGATAACTTTGATCTATTCGCTAAGGCTTGGCAGTTGCGGCATGTCTGGAAGTTTGACCTTGATTTTATGGACGAGCTCAACCGGACCTATGGCCCTGCTGATTTTAATGATCCCAATGATCATTTGCCGCTGAACTGGGAGCATCCGGCATCCCATGCAATTTACTGGGCGGCTCTGGGCCTGAAAAAAGCAGGGCGGCCGGAGCAATATCGTATTGATGAGAAAAATACGGATCGAATCGTCTTTCATAGCTTGCAAATGCTGTATCGAACCGGAAAGGTTATTTTATATGATGTTCCCGGAAAAAAGCCAACGATTTATTCGCTTCCGGACTTACGGATGTTTGGAAGCTGTGATCGGTTCTGGGAAAAGATTATCACAAAATACAAGACCTTTGAGGATGGGAACCCAAAGGCCGTCAAGGGAGGTCATAAGAACTTTTTGGAAAATGCGATTCTTTTGTTCTATCAGGCCGGTCATCAGAAAAAGGCGATGAAGTTGTACCAACGATTACAGCGAGAACATTTAATTGATCCATCGGGTCACAGGCGAGACGAATATATGGTGCCATTTATGACCTTTGTACGGAGTCGTTTGAAATCGGAGTTAGAAGGGATTGGCATCAATGACGCCATCGAATTCATCGTTTCTGTTCTTCGGGAGAGCTACTTTTGCTATGCCATTCACGATGACGACGAAGCGGCCGGACGAGAAAAGATGGCCCAGGAAATATATGATATTTATCAGAAGAAAATGGGACTGGACGAACCGGGTCGAATGGGGCTTCCCCCAATGGAGTGGTTTCGTTATCAAGCATTCGTCGCATTTTTGAATGATCCGATGTATCCTGAACAGATGCGTTCAAGTTTGATCGGTCGTATCCAGGTCGAGCGGCCGGACCTGTTTGAAAAATTAAGAAAACAGGAAATCCAATTTATTGAGCAAATGCAGAAACAGCAGAAAGAACAAGAGTAGCATGTTTTTACCCTCAGTTGTTCTTATTTCTTGCGCTTCTAGAGAAGGCCCAGACTGTATGCAATGTATCCGCCGTAGCAGAGAAGTAAAACAGCGCCTGTGAATTTTGATATTTTTTTGAAAGCAAAGGCGAGGGCTGAAAACAGTACAAGCATAATCATCATCATCCAGTAAAAGCCCCCGATCAGTTCCGGCTGATGTTCGATGGAATAGGGTTTGGCAAGACCGGATGCCCCGATCACAAGCAGCGTATTGAAGATATTCGAGCCGACCAGATTCCCGATCGATAAATCGTCATGGCCCTTCAGCGCGGCGATCAGGCATGTCAGCAATTCCGGGAGGGATGTGCCCACCGCGATGATGGTGACGCCGATTACGGTCTCCGACAGGCCTGCATGTTTTCCGATGACCTCGGCACTTGCAACAGTAATTTTTGCGCCCCCGGTCAGGAAAAGAAGACCGATCAGGATCAGCAGTGAGCTGATCCATCGTGTTTTCGGCTGATGAGGGGCGGCGTGCTCAACGGCGGATTTTTGCTCTTCTGTGATATGATTGCCTTTTTGAGCGCGTTTGCGTTCTGAATAGACCATAAAAAGAATAATCCCCACAAACAGAACGAGTAAAAGGATGCTTTCGGCATATCCGACCTGAAGATTGTAAAGAATTCCGTAAAGCCCAAGGGAAACAGCGAGCATGATTGGAATATCACGCCGCAAGGCAGCTTGCGGAACGGTGATGGGGCGGATGATCGCGCACAATCCGGCAACCAGTGCGAGGTTGGCAATGTTTGAGCCATAGACATTGCCGAGGGCGATCCCCGGCTTGTTATTCAGTGTCGCTTCGATGCTCGCCGCTACTTCGGGGGCGGAGGTTCCCATCGCCACAATCGTCAGGCCGATGATGAGTGGACTCATCCCCAATTGTTTGGCGATGGCGACGGCACCATCGACGAGCCAATCGGCGCCCTTGATCAGGATGGCCAACCCCACGGGAAGGAGTATGATCGCCCACAGAAGAGGCAATTGATTTAAGAAATCAGCGAATTGGGGCCAAAAGAAGCTCATACTGATAATGTAGCGTATGTCAGGACAAAAAACAACCCCGGCTTTTTAGGGACGGGGTTGTTGTTTGTTTTTAATTGGTGACTGTTTATATTTTAGCGATGATCAGGGTGCAGTTATGTCCGCCAAATCCGAGTGAATTACTGAGTGCGTACTGCACATCCGTCTCGCGGGGTTGGCCCGGAACAAAATCCATTTTCGGATCACAATCGGCGCCGACCTCCTGTAAATTGGCTGTCGGGTGGATGATTCCTTTTTCAATTGTTTTTGCGCAGGTGATTAATTCAACGGCGCCGCTGGCTCCGAGCGAGTGGCCTAAGCAACTTTTCGATGAACTCACGGGTATCTTGTACGCATGATCGCCGAAAACCGACCGAATCGCCTTGCTCTCGCCGGCGTCGTTTAGCTGGGTACTGGTTCCATGTGCATTGATATAATCAATTTGCTCCGGATTTAGTTTGGCCTGCTGCAGGGCAACTGTCATTGCTTTTGCGGCGCCGGACCCATCTTCTAACGGGGCGGTGATATGATACCCGTCGCTGGTTGCTCCGTAGCCAACCAACTCGGCATAGATTTTGGCGCCGCGTTTTTTGGCGTGTTCATATTCTTCCAGAATCAATATTCCGGCGCCTTCGGCAAGGATAAATCCGTTACGATCTTTGTCAAACGGACGGGATGCGAGTTGGGGCTCTTCATTACGGGTACTGAGTGCCCTTAGAGAACAGAAGGAAGCCAGCCCTACAGGGGTTAACGCCGATTCTGATCCCCCCGTGATGCAGATGTCTGAACGATCTGTCAACACATTCCAAAAAGCTTCACCGATTGCATGACTGGCCGAAGCACACGCTGTAACCACACAGAAGTTGGGCCCTTGGAGGCCATACTCAATGGAAATACAGCCGCTGGCTGCGTTGCCCATCAATTTGGGGACACAGAACGGTGAAACTTTTCGAGGGCCTTTATTTAACAAGCGAACATGCTGATCTTCGATTTCCTTGATGCCACCGATACCAGTCCCCACAATGACACTGGCGCGGTGTTTGTCTTCTTTCTCAAAATCCAGACCGCTGTCCTTGACGGCCTGAATAGCCGACGCTGCTGCCATTTGTGTGAAACGATCCATTCGTTTCGCCTCGCGGGAATTGAGATACCGCCCCACATCGAATGCTTTCACCTCGCCACCAATTCTAACAGGATATTCAGTGGTATCAAAGGATTCGATATAGGAAATCCCGCTTTTACTTTGACACAGTGATTCGAACAGTTCTTCGTGGGACTCACCCAACGAAGTGATGCATCCCAGACCTGTAATAACAACTCGACGCTCGATCATGGTGTTCCTTATGCTTCTTTTTCGTTCATGATCTTTGTGATGTAGTCGATTGCAGCGCCAACGGTCTGAATCTTCTCTGCTTCTTCATCCGGGATGCTCATATCGAATTCATCTTCGAATTCCATAACCAGTTCCACGGTATCCAGAGAATCAGCGTTTAAATCATTGATAAATGATGTTTCAGGTGTAATTTCGCCTTTATCAACGCCCATTTGCTCACTCACAATTTCAGTTACTTTTTCTTGAATGTTTACATCTGCCACTTTTAAATCTCCTTAAATCAAAAGAGTTATTGAATTCTAGTCTTTTTCTACATTTGCTAGGTTTGGCGGTAATATACCGGCCAAACGAAAGGTTTTCAATCTTTTTTTGGCAAAATTATTACATGGCCATTCCGCCGTCCACACACAGGACCTGGCCGGTAATGTACCCGGCTTCATCGGAGGCAAGAAATGCGACAGCCCGGGCGATTTCTTCCGGTTTCCCAAAGCGTTTCATCGGGATAACCTTCTTCGCTTCGTCTTTGACCATATCGGGAAGGACTTCTGTCATTTCAGTCATAATAAAGCCCGGTGCGATGCAGTTTGATGTAACATTCTTTTTGCCGACTTCGCGGGCGATGGATTTGGACATTCCGATCAGGCCCGCCTTACTGGCGGCGTAGTTCGCTGAACCGGCCTGTCCCATCACGCCGGCGATAGAGCTGATATGCACAAGACGCCCGAACTTATTACGAATCATTGATCGAGCCACAACGCGGGTTGCGACGAAAGCGGCCCGCAGGTTTACGGCCATCACTTTGTCAAAATCCTCATCATCCATTTGAATCATTAAGCGGTCGCGGGTGATTCCGGCATTGTTGACCAGAATTCCGATGCCGCCGTGGGCGTCTGCAAGTTCCTGGAGCGTTTGTGTCAGTTTTTCGGTCTGTGTGATGTCCACCTGACAGGTGATGACCGAATGGCCGGCTTTAGCGGCCACTTTTTCCAATTCTGCAAGTTGTTCGGCATTTAAGTCCAGACCAGCCACCTTGCGTCCTTGGTTTAGTAATTCCAACACAATGGCCCGACCGATTCCTTGGGCGGCGCCTGTAACTACAGCTAATCGTTGTTCTGACATCTTTTATCCCTTACTATATGTGAAATCTCTCTCTTTACTCAATAGAATCAAGAAACTTTTGCAGTGATTCCGCGGTACTGATATTGGTAATCTTTGTCCGGCGATGAATGCGTTTCATTAGCCCTGTGAGGACCCGCCCCGGGCCAATCTCATAAAAGTTCTTAACGCCCTCAGCGAGCAGTTTTTCCATACATTTCTGCCAAAGAATCGGCTGGATTAGCTGCTTCACCAATCCATTCCGGATTGCATTGGCGTCTTTATAGTATTCACCGTTTATATTTGCGATGACCTTAATTTCCGCAGAATCTTTAATTGGGCAATCCGCTAACGCCTTTTTGAGTTCTTCAGCGGCAGGGTTCATCAGCTCTGAATGAAAGGCGCCGGCGACACTTAACGGGATGGCTTTCATTGCTCCGTGTTTTTCCGCCAACTCAGCGGCCCGGCGGCAAGCCCCCGTTGCTCCGCTCAACACGATCTGTTTAGGGCAGTTGAAATTGACAGCGACCAAAAGTTCACCCTGTGATGCTTCTTCGCACAGCGAAATTACCTGCACTTCGTCCAACCCGAGAATACTGACCATCGAGCCGTCAGAATCGTCTGCGGCGGCCTGCATTGCAGTACCCCGCTTTTGTACCAATCGCAAGGCCTCTTCGAAACCAATCAGTCCAGCGGCATAAAGAGCCGTGTATTCGCCCAAGCTTAGGCCGGCGGTAATGTCGGGCCGCACGGGGTTTGGCGATGCGTTGAGGATGTTAAGCAGGGCCGCTGAAACGACAAATATCGCAGGTTGAGAAATCGTTGTCGCATTCAGCTTGTCGGCGGGGCCGTCAAAGCAGAGTTGTCCGAGGTCGTAGCCGACGATAGCGTTGGCGCGGGCAAAAAGTTCTTTCGCCTGCGGAAATCGCTCGACGAGATCGGTTCCCATACCAACAAATTGAGCGCCCTGTCCCGGAAATAAAAATGCTGTTTTCATCGTCTATGTCTTTTCACTAAAATACTCTGAAATTACACCTGAATGACATTGGCGCCCCAAGTTAAGCCGCCGCCAAAGGCGACCAGCAAAATAATATCGCCGGATTTGAGCCGGCCCTGCTGGCGGCAGTCATCCAGTGCAATGGGAATCGAGGCCGCCGAGGTGTTGCCGTACTTGTCGATATTGATAAAAATTCGGTCATCTTTGAGTTTGAGGCGTTTGCCGACGGACTCGATAATCCGTGCGTTCATCTGGTGCGGGATGAACATGGCGATATCCTCGATTGTTAAATCACATTTTTCGAGACATTCCTTGACTAATTCAACGATTCTTCGGACAGCGGTCTGATAAATTTCGCGCCCGTTAATCTGCATTTTGATCATGGCCGGGTCCTCCAGCGGTTTATCCGCTGGGTGTCGCGAGCCATAGGCAGGGCAGGTCAAAGCGGCCCAGCTGCTGCCGTCCGAAAAGGAAGTACTGTACATAATGCCCTGCGGGCCGGAATTGGCGGCTTTGACAATGACGGCACCCGCTCCGTCTCCGAACAGGATGCAGCTTCCGCGATCCTGGTAGTTCGTGATTCGGCTCAGTGTCTCAGCGCCGATGACCAGTGCGTTTTGGTAGCGGCCGGAACTGACAAACTGCTGAGCAATCGAAAGGCCATAAACAAATCCGCTGCACGCGGCGGACAGATCAAAGGCCCATGCGTTCTTAGCACCGATTAAGTCCTGTACGAAACAGGCCGTCGAAGGAAAGACCATTTCCGGCGTGATGGTTCCAATGATGATCAATTCAAGCTCACTGGCATCCATGTTGGCATCTTCCAGTGCCCGCCGGGCCGCTTCTGCGGATAATGTTGCGGTTGTTTCACCATCAGAAGCGATCCTTCGTGTTTTGATGCCGGTTCGCGTGGTGATCCACTCATCGGTTGTTTCGATAATCTTTGTTAAATCATCGTTTGTCAGTGTTTTATCCGGAAGGCACGAACCGCTGCCTGCCAGAATAGCTCGTCGCTTGGGTGTTTGGGTTGTTGGATTATTGACCATTTGTTTTCACCGTTGTTTGCGAAAGGCGTTCTATAATCTGTTCATTAATATGTTTGTCCGCAAATTTTTTGCAGGTAAGAATCGCATTTTTTATGGTCCGGGCTTTGCTCGAACCATGGGCAATGACCGAAATGCCATTGACGCCAAGCAACAAGGCACCGCCGTACTCATGATAATCATATTTTTTAAGGACATCCTTTGAAATCTTCTTAAACCACCAGGCCATTAAAATATTCTGTTTTTTCATTTCAGTGCCAATGGCGGTGAAGATCATGTCTGCGAGACTCTCGGTCGTTTTTAGGATGACATTGCCCAAAAAACCCTCGCACACAACGACATCGCAGGTGCCCTCAAAAATATCACCACCCTCAAGATTCCCGATGTAATTCAAGTGCGGATCTGACTTCAGGAGTTCTCGAGTTTTTTTGGTAAGATCATTGCCCTTTGCGTCTTCTTCTCCGATGCTCATTAAGCCCACGCGAGGGTTTTTGATATTAAGTATTTCCTGGGCATAAATGCTGGACATGACGGCATACTGGTAGAGATTGATCGGCTTGCAGGCGATATTGGCCCCCACATCACAAACTGTTACAGGGCCGTGAAGGGTTGGGATTGCAAGGGCAATGCCCGGACGAAGCACGCCTTTCAGGGTTCTCATACGGAGCTGGCAACCAGCGACACACGCACCGGTATTGCCGGCCGAAAGCACCGCATCGACCTGACGATGCGAAGCGGCACGAGTCATGATGGCGATTGAGCTTTTGGGTTTTCGGCGGATGGCTTCAACGGGGGACTCATTCATCCCGATCATATCAGGGGCGTGGAATATCCGAAATGCCTCCGCATCTGCTCTAAGTTTGTGCAGATGCGTCTTGATGATTTGCTCATCGCCAATTAAGACAAGTTCATCTTCACTGCCGAGGACTTCTCTGGCCTCTAACGCCCCGGCGATGATCTCGTCGGGGGCGCGGTCGCCACCCATAGCGTCAATTGCAATCCGCATTATTTAACTTTTGGCCTCCTCAGCAAGCTTCAGTGTGATTTTTTCATTCACATAACCACATTGGCTGCAGGCCGCATGGGGGAGCTTCGCTGTGCCGCATTGTTTGCATAATGAGTAATTCACCGGGCGCAGACGATGATGACTGCGGCGGGTACGCGTTCTGGATTTACTGGTTTTCTTTACCGGTAACATGCCTGTTTATTCTCCAAACAAAACAACTTTGTCAATAAGTGGACACGCTCTTGTCTGTTTCTACCGTAGAAATAGCAAAAAGCCAAGTCCGTTTATCTGTATTTAATCAATACTTTCGTATAAGTAAAAAGGGTATATCAAAATGGAGTGTGATCGTAAAGTAAAATCTTTCATATAAAGGGTCTCCATATAGCTGATAAGGTGGGTCAAGTCAAGTCTTTAATTCGGTTACGCCGTGAAAAATGTGGGGTTTTTCGAGAAGTTTACAGTTGAAATCTCTCGGAGGGTTCTGTAAACTAATGTGTTCTGTTTATTTAATGGATGTGGACAACTCTTTGGGCTTGCAGGAGCAACAGTCGAAAAGGAGTTTTGCTGACGATGGCTCGGAAATCCAAACACATGGCTCTTAACGAAGCAATTCGCCAAGGACAGGCGAAAATGGCGGAAGGTCCATCTGTCCAAAAGCCAAAAGAAGATGCCATGTGTCCTAAAAGCATAATACAGTCTCCTGTTAAGTGCAGGGCAGTTTTCTTGAAAAGTAAAGAAAAGTTTGCAAATAGTGGGTGGTTTTCTCCGAAGATGAGGTTAATCGTTTTATTGTGCATTGCTTTAGTATTGGTGATATGGTTGGTATCTCTTTTGAGTACAGATCAATCATCTCAAAGGGGGAATTCTGCCCCTCGGGGTTCGCTGGCAAATGCTGTCGGTTCGGAAGAAAACAAACAGGATATGTTGCAGGAAAAGCAAGCTAAAAAGGAATTTAGCTTGTTTGGCTTGGGTAAACGCGATTCTTCGGAATCAACGGACGAGGCAGTCCCTGAGGCTGAACTTCAATTGCCGGTTTTGTCCAAGGGTGTCAATGTGATCTGGATTCAGTCGATAGTGATGAGTCGAAAGGGCGAATTGGATTCTCTGGAAACCTTTTTCAGAACCAAGGGAATCCAGACAGAAATTATTGAGATTAGTGAATCAAATCTTGCGGTTTTGGTAACACGGGATGGTTTTGAGGATAATCCAAGCACGAAGGGTACTGAGGGAAATAAGCTGCTTGAGCGAATTAAGCAGCTCGGAACTGTTTATGTAGAAGAAACAAAAGATACGAAATTTAAACTGAAACCGTTTCAGGATGCATACGGTTATAAACGATAGTTATTGTGTATTTTAAGATATCAGGAGTAAGTCAAGATGTCAGTAGATCGTTCGTTAAAAGTCAAAGGTGCCCTAAGCCGGCATCGCAATGTCTTGTCCCGCGAGGAACGAGTCAAGATCCTCAAATCTGAGGAACGGTGGGAAGATGGCGATAAAGTAACTGGTTTGCCGAAGGTTTCTCACCGCAAATAAAGCGGCGTATTGTTTTGAATCAAAACTTGCCGTCTTGTACCTGTTTTTTTGGGGCACAAGCGGCAGTTTCTATGCGCAGTAAAAACGTTTAGATGAAAAATAAGGATAAAATCAGGATGGACTACCTTGCAGATCGTACCCAATTGATGGATGCCAGCGGTATTCGAAAGGTCTTTGCCTTAGCCGCTGAATTGAAAGATCCGGTTAATTTTTCCATTGGTCAGCCGGACTTTGATGTGCCCGGTCCAGTGAAAGAGGCGGCGATTGAGGCGATTCGCGGGGGACGCAACAGTTATTCGCAGACTGCCGGCGATGCCGATGTTGTTGCCTGTCTAAAGGACAAAATAAAATCCGATTACGGTTGGGACAATTCGCAGGTGATGCTGACGGACGGAGTCAGCGGGGGGCTTTTGCTGGCATTTATGGCCCTGATCAATCCCGGCGATGAAGTCATCCTGTCCGATCCCTATTTTGTCATTTATAAACATGTTATCAATATGCTGGGCGGAAAATGCGTGTTTGTGGATACCTACCCCGATTTCCGGATGTCCCCTGAAAAGGTTGGCAGCGCGGTCACAGATCGGACAAAGTTGATCATATTGAATTCACCTGCGAATCCCACCGGCGTTGTGTATTCGGCCGATGAGATACAAAAGATTGTCGAGGTTGCACGGCAAAAAGACGTCATTATTCTCAGTGATGAGCTCTACGATGTATTTAGCTATGACAGCAAATGTCCCAGCGTGGGCAGCTATTATGATAAAGCCCTCATTCTCAATGGATTCAGTAAAACCAGCGGCATGACCGGCTGGCGGGTTGGGTATGCGGCCTGTACCGAAAAACTGGCCCCATTGATGGAAAAAATGATGATGATTCAGCAGTACACATTTGTTTGCGCTCCGACGCCTTTTCAGCTTTCCGTGCCTGCGGCCTTGGCATATGATATGAGTAGTTATGTCGATTGCTATCGAGCCAAGCGTGACCGTGTCTGTGAGGGGCTCAAAGATGGCTATGAAATCGTCAAGCCCGGCGGGGCGTTTTACTTGTTTGTTAAGGTTCCGGATAAATACCCGAATGCAACAGAGTTCGTCAAAGAGGCGATCAAAAACAATCTTCTGGTTATCCCGGGTAATGTTTTCAGTGAACGGGACACCCATTTTCGTATCAGCTATGCCACAACCGATGAAAAGATAGAACAGGGTATCGAGATACTTAGCAAATTGGCTAAGTAGCCCCATATTCCGGCACCTCATATAAATGTCAGTGAACGGGCCTGATAATTATTCAGAAATGACTTGACTTGGCTATCGCAGAAAGTATAACTCCACCCGAACACGGGTATGGTTTTGTCTGTCTTTGTGATGGGAAGTTAATCTTTTATCTGAGGTTATTATGGCACTTGAAATCATCTTCCAGGTATGCGGTGGATTAGGAATTTTTCTTTTAGGCATGAAAAACATGTCTGAGGGGATGCAGGCCGTTGCGGGAGAGCGGTTGCGTAAGATGATCGGGGCCATCACCAACAATCGATTGATGGCCAGTGGTGTCGGAACACTGGTAACCTGTGTCATTCAGTCAAGTTCCGTAACAACCGTGATGGTGGTGGGGATGGTCAATGCCAGCATTATGACCTTAACGCAGGCCATTGGCGTTATTTTGGGTGCGAATATCGGAACGACCATTACCGGCTGGATTCTTGTAGTTAAGGTCGGCAAATATGGACTTCCCCTGCTGGGTATCGCTACTTTTTTCTATCTTTTCTCCAAAAAGGACACCATTCGATTCATTGCGATGTTTCTGGTCGGCCTTGGGATGGTCTTCTTCGGCTTGCAGTTAATGAAAAACGGCTTTGCCCCGATTAAAGACTTGCCCGGCTTTGAGGCATGGTTCCACAAGTTTCAGCCGGATAACTATCTGGGCGTGTTGAAATGTGTCATGGTCGGGGCGGTCTTAACAGCCATTGTCCAGTCGTCATCGGCCACCCTGGGTATCACGATGGCGCTGGCTCTGACGGGGGCGATTAATTTTCATACAGCGGCCGCTTTGATTCTTGGCGAAAATATCGGAACGACCATTACCGCACTTCTTGCCTCGCTGGGCGCTTTCACAAATGCTAAGAGGGCGGCTTATGCTCATGTTATTTTCAATGTCATCGGTGTTTTCTGGATTACACTTCTCTTTGTGCCCTATACTAATCTTATTGATCGGATTATCACGAAAACGCAGGTTTGTGATATTTCTGCAATCGTGATTCTTGAAGAAAACGACCCCAAGGTTTCCGAGTATGCAGGGCAGTACAAAATCCCTGAAAAATCTCTGTATTTTACAGATTCACAGGGTCAGCATATCAATGGTGCCGGTGACATTTTGGGCGAAGAGGATTCGTTCATCATGGCGTCCGACTTTAAGCAATCTGTTGAAGAACATAAACTGACCGATATGCCCTTATATACGACGCGTGGAATCGAATATCCCTTTACACAATCGGCCATTGCGTTCACTCATTCCGGTTTTAATATCGCCAATACCTTGCTGTTTCTGCCGTTTGTGGGATTGCTCTCGCGATTCTTGATGTGGCTTGTTCCGGACAAAAAGACGGTCGAAAAGCCGCATTTGACATATCTCAATGTGCGTATGTTGGATACGCCAACAATTGCGATTGAGCAGTCGTATAAAGAACTGATCAAAATGGGAATCGTGGCCAAAGAAATGATGACCGGTCTAAGACGGTTTTTGACGAATGATAAGCCGCAGCGGGAAGCTGGGGAAGTGATCTTCCAGCAGGAAAACGACCTGGATGTCATTCAGAAAGAGGTTGCGGAGTTTATCGGCGAGATCATGACGGGCAGTATCCCCCATGAACTTATGCAGGAGGCCAGCGGACAACTGCGTATTGCCGATGAGTTGGAATCGATCAGCGATTACATACAGGGCCTGTTGAAACTGCGTCTGAAAGTGCAGGATACGGGCCAGAAATTTAGCGAGGGTGGTTTGAAGGATATGATCAAGCTTCATGACAAAGTGGATCAATACATCGATCTAATAGCCGACGGGCTTGAGCGAAGTAATGGCACACCGGAATACTTCAGTGAAATGCAGATCAAGGGCCTGGCGGTTACGAACCTGATGAAAGAGTGCCGCAGTCGACACCTGATGCGTGTTGGAAAGGCAGAGGTCAATCCCCTGATGAGCTTGATCTATACCGATATGCTGACGGCCTACCGCCGAATCAAGGACCATGCGTTCAATATCGCAGAGGTCTTGATTGGTGAGAAGTAGCCCCGTGGCACGGCCATCCTGGCCGTGATTGATTGGAATTGCACTTCACGGGCTGGAAGCCC
>JAGGWF010000251.1 GCA_021157685.1 Planctomycetota bacterium
AATGAGTCCACTCCAAAAAGGTGGTTTATGGCAAAACGGTCACCGCAAACCTTTAATATTAAGCCAATAACGCAGGTCGTTTTCGTTAAAACGATTGCATTGGGGCTTTTTAGACCAGACTCAATAATAAAAAGAAAAGTCGTCAGTAGTGATACATAAACGAGGGTGGTACGAACCGTCTATTCTCTGGGCAGCGATCATTGGCAGACCGTCAAGCGGTAAAACCCCGGCCATTGATACCATTATGGACTCCCTGAAGCCCATTGAGAAAGACGAGATCGAGCAGTTTGACGCCGCACTCAAAACCTATCAAGCCGAAAAAGAATCCTGTAAAAAAGGGGATCCGCAACCGGAAAAACCTGTTTGCAAAAGAACGGTTATCGGCGATACAACGACCGAAGCGTTATGCCTTCGGCTGAAAGAAAATCCGCAGGGTTTACTGCTTTACCGAGATGAACTGGCTGGATGGTGGGTCATTTAATCAATACAAAAAAGGTGGCTCTGGGCACCGCAGAACAACGCACGGGCTACAGTGATGCCGTTAGTGATGGCAGCGGTTCTTGTTGAGGTAGATCGTCCCGGGCAGACCGGTGAAGTTTTTGAGTTTTTGTGCTTTTCGAGCCATCGTTTTTCCTTTCTGTATACTGTTGTTTGAGTCTGTTTGACTCGCAAGAGTTATACAAAAGGTTATACGACGCTCGATTTGCTGACAAATTTTTTTTGGCATCCCCTGCAACTCCATTGTTTACAGGAGATTAAGGGAAATGGGCGATATAGGACTCGAACCTACGACCTCACGGGTGTGATCCGTGCGCTCTAGCCAACTGAGCTAATCGCCCTCTGCGCAAAGAGTTAATCATGTCGCCGCAGGGCTGTCAAGTGCAATTCTACCGGGGGAGCATTCAACCCGATATCCGAAAAAAAATAGTCGACGGAGCCGATAAAATTATCGCTTCTATGTCACAATCGGCCATTTCTCATGAAAAATATCAAATATCCGGATTTTCTCGGTCTCAGAGTGCTTTTTTTGTTATAATACGCTTGTGCTTCGGGGGAACAAAGCATACAGCAGAACATAAGGGTGTGGCGTTTTCAGGGTTGAAAACGGCGTTTTTGGGTGACGGATCCCCACGATATTACCAGTGTGTATTTGGCTTCGGAGAATGGTAACCATTATCTAGGGGTGATGAAATGGACAATGCAGACTTTCGCGAAAAATTGTTTGAACTGATGAAAGACATCGATGGTGTAACAGCTCCGGATAAAGACAAGATCATCCGACTGACCAAAAAGACCCAAAAGGGCCACGATCTGCTCCAGACAAAACTCGGCAACCTTCAGCAGTCGCTCGATTCATTGCGATTGGGGTTGAAGTACCTGATCTTTGACCTGGAAGCCACCCGGCGAGAAAACAATGATCTGCGAAAACGGCTTGATCAGAACCCGCCGCGATAGTCGATGGTTGACAACAGAGATGCTTCTTTTACCGCGGTTTTTTCGTAGCGTGGTACGATTTTGATTTGTAAGCTGGAATTGACTTTTTTAGACATATTGTTAAACCTGTCCCTTAATCTCCTTAGCACAAGGAACTTGAGACTGTGACCCTCCTTTCACAGTCTCTTTTTTTGCGCGGATTATATGGGTTGAAATTTCCAATACGCAATCTGAGGATTCTGTTGGGAAACATCACTCTGCTTGGTTTGTGTCTTTCCGAATTTCTTTGCAGATGGCGTCGATGTATTCGGGGATTTTGGCTGTGATAGCGCCGTTGAGGTGCATCTGCGGTTCGATTTTGACCGGCTCGATGCCGAAAATGACGATGTCGTTGGGGCACTGGCCGATCTGTTTGGCCAGTTCGATGACCTTGAGAATATCCACCTCGTGTAAGGACAGGTGGGCCATCTGCTTGACGCTGTTGACATCATCCGGCGTGAAGCGTTTGATCGTACCGGGTTCGGTGCCCATCAGGCAGCAGTCCAGCAGGATAACTTTTTGGCGTTCGGCGATGGAGTGCAGCAGGTACATCCCGCCGCAACCGCCGTCGTAGTATTCGATTGTCTCAGAGGGCAGTTTGCCCGCGGCGGCGAGTTTGCCGAGTTCTTCAACGAGCGCGACGCCAATGCCTTCATCGGCCATGAGCGGGTTGCCCAAGCCAACGACGATGGTGGGTTTGATAGTCATATCAAAAATCAAATCGTAAATAGTAAAAATATGGAAACCGCCTGCGGCGGACACTATTTTCATATTATAGAAGAAATGAAGTGAAGATGGAATAAAAAAAGCCGGATTCGCTTGTAAGCGAATTCGGCAAGTGGATTTCTTGTCGAAATGACCTATCTTTCATACTGAAACAGCATCCCGCCCAATCCCAGCAGAAGCAGTGTTGCTGGCTCGGGAACAAAGCCGAAATTATCGATATTTATTTTTCCATTGCCATGGGCAAACTCGGTGCCGAAAAAGACGCCCATTTCGTCAGGAGACTTGGTGACATACCCCAATGACTCACTGCCGCCGCTCCAGCGTGTGAAGTTGGCTGTATCAATATTAAACGAGTGCGTTGTCCAGTCGATGTCAAGGTTGATGTCCCATGTGCTGCTGATATAGTAGGTATTCTCGCGTCCGATGTATAATTGTGCTGTCCCCGTAACATCAACGCCTTTTATCTTGGTGTCCACTGTCATTGTTGCGCCGGTGATGTCGCCGTAAGATTCCGTATTATGGGTCCAAATCTTATAAAGATTGTTTGATGAACCGCTGAGGTGCGCCCCGGGATTTCCGCCGCCGTTACGCCACAATTTATTTCCGGAGGTGATGTTGCTTAGTCCGTATTCGTAGTTCCAGTTCGCGCTGCCGCCGTTGAATGTTTCTACCCCGGCACAAACAAAACCTGTTAATCCGCAGCACAGCATAGTCAGTAGCACTAATTTCCTCATTTTCTATTCTCCTAAAAAATACCAATACTTTTCCTTATATCCCGTCTTGGGTGGCGTTTTTCTCTCTTAACCCAACTTTCTCACTTAGGGGGGTAAAAGGCGGTTTATGGTAGCACCAGGGGCCAAGGTCTGTAC
>JAGGWF010000196.1 GCA_021157685.1 Planctomycetota bacterium
ACGCGAAGAAAAGAAAGGGTAGTTCTAATAATTGCTTTTGAGCGGCAAGTAGAAGATTTTTGATGTCCGGCAAGGAAGGAAAATCAGCTTTAGCCGAAGCTAAGGCGGTTTTTGCCTGACGCCGACCGGAATCAAAAAGATTCGCTTGTCCGCCAAAATGAATTTTTAGAGGTTCCCTTAAGATTTATATCTCTTAACGCTTGCTTCTTCAGCGGCTCTTGCGTTTATTCAAGGGGCCAGTCGGGTTGGATGATTTCGTCCTGTTTGAGCATACAGACGCCGTCCGGGCAGTCGCCGATATCCGGCGTGAGGGGTTCGCCGTTTCGCATGGCGATGACTTTCCTGCAGAAGTCCGCACCCGCCAAATGTGAGCAGGGATATCCACCGCCGAAACGAGGGTTGATCTCAAGTAGTTTGGGCCCGTCTTTATCAACGATAACATCGACATCCGCAGGGCCTGTCAGTTTCATGGCCTCCAGCAGTCTTCGGCCGAACTCGATCAAGATCGGGTTGGCCGTACTGACAGCCTTATCGGTCTCGCCGGCACGCATCGCCAGTTTTTCCTTGCAGTAAACACTGATGGGACGAAAATCCAGGTCGCCAAACAAATCGTAACCGTACTCGGTCCCAACGAGTATTTCCTGAATCATCGGCTCAGGTGTGGCCTCAAAGGCCGCTTCGAGCTGAAATTTATCATGGCAAGTGGTAATATTCATCGAGGCACTGCCCTTTCGCGGTTTGACCATCACCGGCCAGGTCAACGCGCCCACTGTCAACTGATCCAGCGCCACCGTAACATCGATCACTGTTTGGGGCGCCGCCAAGCCGTGTTCTTTCACAAATTGCCAAGTCTGGTATTTATCCGAGGCCATCTCGATCGTCTCGGGCGCCGAGAGTAGCAGCAGGATGCCTTTTTTTTCAAAGCGGTCCCTGTGTAGGGCCAGAATCTCCAACTCCGGGTCGATCAGTGGAATGGCGATATCGATTTTGTTTTTGACGCAAATCTCCAGAAGCTGATCGGGGTAATGATCCTTTTTGACCTCGGGCAAAATGGCGGTCTCATCGCAATCGGCAAACGCAGGCGAAAAAGAGCAGTTGTCGCCTCCCCAGATCTGTCCGGACGGGCCGAGGGCCTCCCTGAAATACTTGACGAGATAACCCCGTCTTCCCACCGATGTCAGTAAAATGTTCATTTTTTAGTCCTGAGTCTTGAGGCCCTGGGTTTTAACCACAAAAGGCACGAAAAGCACAAAATCGACTTTCACTTTCCGCCAGGCATACCCCAAATGGGTTTATTTTGTAATTTCAACTTTCAGCGTCCGGAAAGTCAGAGGGTCATACCCTTGTTTTCGACTGTTTTGGCCCTATTCTTTATCTCGCCGGGGATTATTATGCCCATTTCGTACTGTTTTTGGTCCCAAAATGCAACTGATTTTGCTTTTTCTTTTTTTGTCCATCCGCCGTTGCTCTTCGAGCTTTATTTGACTATATTGGAAAAACATTAATTTACTGAAAAATTCAAACTTATGATCAGACTGAGAGACATAACATTACCCTTCGACCACAAGGAAGAAGTTCTGGCCAGCCGCATTTTGGAATATCTGGGTGTTCCATCGCATCAACTTTTCAACTTTACTATAGTCCACAAATCCATAGACGCAAGGCGTAAAAACCATATTGTGGCCGTTTATACAATCGATGTGGGACTCAAAAACGAGCATGAACTGCTTTCCAGATTTTCGCAAGATATTCGAGTCTCCACGGCGCCTTCTATGAATTACCCGATGCCAACCGTTGGCACTATACACGGCCCGAGTCCACTCGTCGTTGGAAGCGGCCCTTGCGGTCTCTTTGCGGCCTTGATACTTGCTCAACTGGGCTTTAAACCTGTACTCATAGAAAGAGGAAAGGACATAAACTCAAGGGTGAAGGATGTCCAAAACTTTTGGAACAAGGGACCGCTTGACCCGGACTCTAATGTACAGTTTGGTGAAGGTGGAGCGGGGACTTTTTCCGATGGGAAACTTACAACCCGGATAAAGGGGAAATATAATCGTTTAAGAAAAGTTCTTGAAGAATTTATAACCGCCGGAGCACCGGAAGAAATACGATATCAGGCCAAGCCCCATATCGGCACAGATAACCTTGTTAAGATTGTAAAAAACCTTCGCAACACGATTGTCTCGTTAGGTGGACAGGTTCGCTTTGAAACAAAACTAACGGGGCTTAAAATTAAAGATAGCAACATTATCGGCGCCATTGTTAATGACTCCGAAACGATCGAGACTGACACCGTTGTTCTTGCGTTGGGACACAGCGCAAGGGACACCTTCGAGATGCTGTATCAACTGGGCGTTCCTATAGACGCCAAACCATTTTCAATCGGCGTTCGTATTGAACATCTCCAAAGCATGATTGACAAGGCCCAATACGGCAGATTTGCGTCGCATCGTCTGCTCGGTCCTGCCGAATACAAGATGGTGTGCCACTGCGACAATGCTCGCTCTGCATATACTTTCTGTATGTGTCCCGGCGGTGAAGTGATTGCTTCTTCATCTGAATCCGGAGGCATCGTAACAAATGGCATGAGTCATTATTCTCGAAATCACTCCAATGCAAACAGCGCCCTGCTAGTCGGTGTCACCCCAAGTGATTTCGGAAGCTTAAATCCTTTGTCAGGCATTGAGTTCCAGCGGAAATGGGAACGAAAAGCCTTTGAGATTGGAGGGGGTAACTACTTTTCGCCTGTCCAGCTTGTTGGTGATTTTCTCGCTGGCAGGCCATCCCATTCGCTGGGAGAGGTCTGCCCATCCTATACTCCCGGAATCACACCCTGTGACCTTACAGAATGCCTGCCTGGATTTGTTGCAGAAACCCTCCGTCTGGCGATCCCGCAGATGGACAAAAAACTCCACGGCTTCGCGCGGAACGATGCGGTTATGACCGCTGTAGAATCGAGAAGTTCTTCACCCATAAGGATCGTCAGGGACGACACTTTCCAGAGCCCGGCCATTAAAGGACTCTACCCTGCCGGTGAAGGAGCCGGGTATGCTGGCGGAATAATTTCCACCGCCGTCGATGGGATCAAAATAGCCGAAGCTATAAGTAGAAAAACAATTGTCGCCACTTGAAAAGCAGCGCGATTGAGTTTTTGCAATCCATAAATGAGGGAGGTCTCTCAGCTGGAACATACCCAACCCCACAACTCTCTACTTAAGGAACTGCGCATCAATAACCTATCTATTTCTCATCTCAGCTTCACATCATCTTCAGCCGAATCTCAATCGCGAAATCCTCGATATAAAATCGCTATGCCTGCGGTTTCACTGTAATCGATTGCGACTGAATCTAATGCAAATCTGAGCGATCAATAGCCAGTTTATTCATGCGCCGTCCCTAAGAGTAAAAACTCTTACTAAAATGGGTTCGTTTGGTAATTTTAGCTTTTTTCGGCCAATTCTGAGTTCCCGGCCTCCTGTTTTTCTTCGGACGGGCTGATGTCGATCGCCTCACGGCGGGTGCGCAGGTACTGGAGTTTATTGAGCTCGTTGAGGGCACGATAGAGACTTCGTTCCGACTGAGTCCTGTAACGGCTGAACTTGAGCATGACATTGGAACCGGTAAAATCTTCGGCCAGCGCCGTGCCCCATGAGATCGCCTCGACCGGTACCTGGACCGGTTCGGCGGGTGAAACCGGATCGGCTGGCGGCGGGGACTCTTGCGCGGCCTGCTGACTGCAGGCCCTGTTTTGACGCTGCTGCTCTGCGACTTGAAACGAAAGATCGGTCCGCTTTTGGCCCAAAGGCATCTGGGCGACGGGCTCGGAAGGTACTTTCTCCGCGGGCTCTCGGGATAGTGGGTGCGGATCCTTGGACGAGGTTTCGGTTTTTTTGTCCAGCTCGACCCTGAATTCATCAAACGATTCGACTGGCGTCATCGCACTTGTACTCGGCCAGCGGTCGGCGGTAAAGGCCCGTCCATCGTCCGTGCGGAGCCATTGTTTTTGGGCCTCGTCAAACGAAATACGATGGATCGAAATCTCAGAGGCAGCCATCACTCCGTCCAGTAAAGACTTCGCATCAGTTACTCTTGCAGCGGCGGCGATGACTTTTTTTGCATACGCATCCTGCTGCTGGTGGCGGGTGTCCTGCAAGTGTATCAGAAGGTCACTCTCCATTCGGTCCACACGCTGAAACTTCCATAACGCCGCGGTAATCTGGGCGGTCAGCCGGGATTCAAGAATACCGACGGGGGCGAGCTCCTGGAATAACTGATTGCGGAACTGGTCGAATTCGGCGGGGTCCTCGCCGGGGATGACCGTGTTCTCTGCACGGAGGCCGTGACGGATCGCATTCTGCGATGAAACGCCCTTGCCGATGGCCGACCGGGGGCCGGTGGATTGTAACGCGTTTTGACGGTTTGCCATTAATTGTTTTTCGGATACAGCCATGATCAGTCCCCCTTGGATTAGGATAAAATAAAATTCAATTTCAAAATCTGCGTGGGCAC
>JAGGWF010000179.1 GCA_021157685.1 Planctomycetota bacterium
ACCATCAAATAATCGCATCCCATTGGCGAATTTGACATAATTCCAGCCCATGTGCGGAATGGTCAGAGCCAGATCGGTTGGGATCGGAACGACCTTGCCCTTAATCAACCCCAGACATTTATGCGTATCCATCTCATAGCTTTGCTCAAAGAGAAGCTGAAAGCCCACACAAATCCCCAGCAACGGCTTGCCGGCAAGGACTTGCTCGGTGATGACGCCGGCGATGGGCGAGACTTTCTCCATTGCATAACCACTGGCCCCCACACCGGGCAGAATCAAGCCGTCGGCCTTGGCAATGACCGCCGGGTCACAGCTTACAGTAACATCCGAACCGATATAGCGAAACGCATTTGTTACGCTCCGCACATTTCCAACACCATAGTCAATAATTACCAGCATAACCGTCCCAACTATAGAATGATTAATGGACATCTTGTATCACAGGCCGGAATTATAGCGAATCAGCCGCGAATTCTCAACGGGCGATTGGAGAAAATGGTGAAAGATTACAGAAATGTAGATAGCGGGCTTGTTTTTAGGTGTCCTCGCCCTGAGTACCCTGTTGCCGATTTTGAGATAATTCCCTCCTGCATCGCAGGCAACTTTGCATAGAGAGGGGTTTTTCGAGGCGGCTTTGAGCCAGCAGATCGTCATCGGCAAAGATGTCCGCCGTAGGACCATCGGCTAATACCCGACCCCGACCGAGAACAATTGTTCGCGGGCAAAGTTCCAATGCCAAATCCAGATCGTGCGTAGCGATAATCTTGGTATGTTTAAAGGTTTGCAGCAACTCGATTAATTCCCGCCGGGTTCTAGGGTCCAGACTGGAAGACGGCTCGTCCATAACCAAAATGTCCGGACTCATCGCCAACACTGCGGCAATCGCAATGCGGCGTTTTTCCCCCGCGGATAGTTTATACGGCGGGCGATCTTTTAAATGGACCGCATCGACGCGTTCTAATGCTTGTACAACCACCGGCTCAACTTCCTCGGTGCTGAGACCGAAATTCATCGGGCCGAACGCCACATCCTCAAACACCGTCGGCATGAACAACTGGTCGTCGCTGTCCTGAAATACCATGCCAATCGAACGGCGAATCGCGGCACAGGTTTTTTTTGTAACCGGCAAATCTCCCACCTGCACCGATCCCTGCGTCGGCAATAAACAGCCGTTCAGATGCATCAGCAGTGTGGACTTGCCCGCCCCATTGGCCCCTACCAGGGCCACCGACTCGCCATGCGTAATCCGAAACGACACCCCTGCCAATCCGGCTGTGCCGTCCGGATAGGTATAATGCAAATCATTTGTCTGGACAATATGATGACTCATGAAAAAATTCTCGTGATGAATTCTCCTAAGAAAATGGCCGGATTGCCAAAGCGAAACACCATAAAAAGCAAACAAAAACCAGTCAGAAAAACCGTATCGGTCATTGTCCAGTGGAGTTGCTTCGCCGGATGAAGCCTGCCTTCAAAACCGCGGCAGCACATCGCCTGGTAAATCCGCTGAGCTCGGCTGGTCGTTCGCAAAAACAAGCTGCCCAGAAGTGTCGAAAAGTTCTGGATGCTTATTGCCTTTTGCAGGGGGGCACGTAACTGCCACGCACGCACCATGCGTCCGCTTTCTTCGGCTAACACAAAGGCATAGCGATACAAAAACAAAAGCTGCATCACAAATATATTTGGTACACCAATTTTTTCCAGCGCCAGACAGATTGTATTAAAACCGGTCGTCGCCACCAGCACAAATGCTGCCAGCACCGTCAATAAAGAGCGTATCAGGATCGAAGCAAACGACACCCACCCGCCGGAAATTTCAATCGAACCGATGTGAAGCAGAATCTGTCGATCAAGAAACGGATTGAAAATACCGACCAATACCGCAAACGGTGCCACCCACAGTACCCGCTTTATTAAATACCCGGCAGGCAGATTTCCCAGCACGATCAGCACAATTGGAAATACTGCAAACGGAAGCATCGCCGAGATTTGATATTTGTCGAATGAAACAACCATGACAATAAAAGCCAGAGTCGTCAGGAGCTTGGCCCGTGGGTCCAGTCGGTGGATAGGGCTGTCCTGTCGAGCCAATGTGTCTAGGTAGCCCACATTCGTAATGATTGAACCCGTTTTTGACATTCCATATTTCCTGCTTTACTGAACAGACAAAAGCACCCATCCCGATCTATCGGGAAAGGTGCTGTTTAATTAATCCCACTTGAAAACCACTTTTTTATGATACCGCCGGACTCTATATTTTCCACTTAAATTTCAGCAAAAACCCAATCCCAAACGCCAAAGCCAGCGTTAGTAAACCGCCAACCAAGCCGGAAATCGTCGTTCCAACATCCACCGCAGGCCAGCTTTCATCGGTTTCTTCGGCCGCAACGGCTGCTTCGCTTTCCTTAAAACCGTAGTCCGGCAAAAACGCCGTCGTTTCCTGCAATCCCGATAATTTATCATACACGGGGTTTTCCGGCGTGTCCAGTTCTTCTGTGCCGGATGTTTTGAACATGGACCATTCCAATCCATCCGGATGGGCAGAGGCAAACCAGCTTAACGCTCCACCGGTAATCGCCGCCGCAATCAGTAGTGAAGCGGCTACAAGTTTAATCGAAACGGGGGATTTATCGGTTTGCGGAATTGTTATTTCCAAAAGCTGCGGCTGGGCCTTTGCGACAAACGCCACAACGCCTGCCGTAATAAAGCCCTCTACAATGCCGATACCCAGATGAATCGGCTGCATCGCCGCGAGAAAACCGGCGAACGGCAGTTCAGAAATACCGGATAGAACTGTTTGTAATACCACATTGAACGCCCCCAATTGCAGTCCCACAACCGCCGCAATCATAGAACCCCAAAACAATTTTGATTGTGACCGATGCTGCCCCACAATCTTTTTATAAACCAGTGGATACATCACAAAACAGGTCCAAAAGCCCATATTAAAA
>JAGGWF010000203.1 GCA_021157685.1 Planctomycetota bacterium
ATAATTCATATTTACTGAAAAATGGGTTCGTTTGGTTATTTCGTGTTTTTTACGGTTAAACGCGACCTTTCAATGACAACACGTTTCAGTAATGCCTTTTTATCTATTTTACCAAATGGGTTCGTTTCGTAATTTTTGGTTTTTGGCGTTGGATTTCATCTATCTGTACCTAGTCAGGGCTGGCCTGAACCAACCCGAGTCCAATGGAACCCGACTCACCGCCATACCGACTTATTCGATCTTCAGGGTTAGGCATCTGCGGGCATCCGCACCACGGGTTCCACTTGTCGGTGTCGGGACTGGCCTGCACTCGCGACACCCCTTATTGAAGCCCTCCGGGCTTCATCTCTACGCTCCGGCAAAGGCGGGCTTTTTATACGCCGTCCCTTAACCGGGCATAAAATAACTGTCACATTTTTAAAACTTCCAAAAAATATATCTCACGGGCAAGTATACCTCCCATGTCTTTCAGAGGCAAGCCTCCTGTGTCAATTCGTCATGAAAATTTAATCAACACATCGACACTTTCTACCAACTTTCTTTATTTGAGTTGAACCTTTTTTTATATCAAAAACCGCTATTTTAGATGCGTTTGCCCTGGCCGAAAATACCCTTGCGTGTCATTATACCATGTGTTACACTATGTTCAAGGATGTTTTGTTGAAACATTGACATTTTCATATTGATTAGGATAAAAGCATGGTTTTTTGCGGAATAGACATAGGGACCACAAATACAAAAGCTGTCCTGATTGACTCTGATGGCATATTGTTAGATAGGGTCAGCATCGTTGAAAAATCCCCACAGGCAGGCATTGAGACTGTCGTCTGGCACAAGCATTTCTGTGATATTTTCGACTATTTCGCCTCAAAAGGCCACTTTTCTGATAATAAGGTCATTTGCAGCATTACAACTCAAGGTGGTAGTTTTGTGCTGCTTGATAAAAAATTCAACCCTATAAGCCGTGCGTATAGCTGGACCGAAAGCGCTGATGATAACACAGTCAGGGACATGACTGACATTCTTGGCATCAAAGAGTATTATCACATAACAGGCTGGGAACCGAGCCGTTGGGCGATGGCCTGTAAGATAAAAGACTTGGTGTCAAAGAAGCATCTACCTGAAAACACACGATATATTGCCACGGTTTCAGATTTTATTCATTCACAGATTACCGGCAAATTCGTCACGGATATAACCAACGCTCAGATAACCGGCCTGTGTGATTTTCAGAAAGCGGGCTGGGACGAAAAAATACTGAACTGGGTGGGCATCAACAATTCGTTTTTGCCTAAAATAGCGGCCAATTTATCCATTCTTTTTGATGATGTTCAGACCCAGTGGGGCAAAATAAGCTTTGCTACCAGTTCACACGACCAATACGCGGCCATGCAGGCAGCGGGACTGGCCAAAGACAAAGAAGTGATGCTGGGCACTGGAACAGCGTGGGTTATAAATGCCAGAACAAGCAGGCCTGTATTTGATGATTGTAATTTTATCGCACACCCCGGCAGGGATGTTTTTGAGGGCTGCTTCGGAAATATCATTGGTACAGGCCTTATGACCAAACCCATGGGTAAAGGACTTGATGAACTTCTGGCCAAATTTGACTTAACAACAAAACAGCTTGGCAATATGGAAAAAGAGTTTGACCCAGAAGATTTTCCGAAAGAAGCTGTGATCACAGACAACGTCAAAGACACTGTTTCAACCAGGGCCATTAAGCGATATATGGAAGCGTCCGGTTCGTTGGTTGCCTTTTTGCTTGAGAAGTTCCAATACAAGAAAGGTGGCAGGATAATTATGAGCGGTGGCGCTGCAATGAGTCGTTTCTGGCCGCAGGTGATTGCTGATTTGTGCGGATTGGCTGTCGAAACAGTCAATTTCCCTGAATTCACTGCCTATGGCGCGGCACTTCACGCAAAATCAGCTTTCCAGGGCAAACAGAGTACTTCCAACTTGCTTGATATGGTCGAATCAAGACATTATGAACCTCTTGGCACTAATCAATATCAGCCGTGGCATGAACACTATCAAAAGCCAATGTTTGAGGAATTATTAACCAAAAATCGCAAATAAACGGAGACTGTTCCTGTGAATAAAAAAACGAACGATATTCATATTGGTATATTGCCGGGTATGGCAGATTTGTATAACAGGTTATGTCCGGATCTGAGCGGAGATTTAGTAAAAACCTTCAATCAGGAAATTTTAAATCTCAAGGCAGATGGCATTAAATTCACCCTGGGTTCACTTGCGTGTACACAAGAGCAAGTCAAAGCTGAATGCAAAAAATTCCTCAAGAAAGAGGTCGATTTGATTGTGATCGCACTCGCACCGTATTGTCCGAGTGGCGTGCTGGCCCCGGCTTTATTGAATATCGACATCCCCATTCTTCTTTGGCCCACACAGACTATGTTTGAACTTGAGCCCGAAAATTATGATTTGTCTATAATCCTGCTGAATCACGGTGTACACGCCGTGCAGGATTTAGCTAATACACTTAGAAAAAAGAACACGAATTTCGGTATTATTCATGGTCATTGGAAACAGGATGATTTCAAAGAAGAGTTTGTCAATTGGGCAAAGGCAGCCAAAACTATCCGCTCAATACAGAAAGCCAACCCCGTCCAGATTGGCGGTCATTTTGAGGATATGCTCGATTTGCAAATAGGTTCCGATGCATTTATTGGTAGATTGGGAACAAAACACACAGAAATCACGCTGGACGAATTTTATAAAATCTTCGAAGCTGTCGAGGATAAGCAAATCAAAGAATGCGTCAAGGATTACCGTGCGAGCTTTGAAATAAGCGATGACCTTAAAGAGGATATCCTAAACAAAGCTGCCAGAGGCGAGGTTGCATTAAGAGAAGTTATGGAAAAATACAAGAGTTCAGCGTTTGGACTGAATTTTCTTGAACTCTGCAATGACAGCCGTATAGCCGAGCCTCTGCATGTGGCCGGCTCTGTCCTGATGAACAAAGGATTGGGCTATGCCGCTGAAGGTGACTGGGTAACAGCTGCTTTTGTCTATGCGATGCAGCAGGTCTTTGATATCGCCAGTTTCAGTGAGATATTCTCTGTTGGCTATGCCGACAATCGACTCGTCCTGAAGCACTGGGGAGAAGGTAATTACGCAATGGCCAAGGAAAAACCTAAACTGCTAAGCTCTAAATTTGCGGATGTACATGATGCTGAGTTTGCCATTGTTGATTTTGAATTTGAGCATGGACAAATTACACTGCTAAATCTCAATTCCACCCCGGACGGAGAGGGGCAGATAATCACAATGACCGGAGAAATAACCAAAGACAATCTTTCCAAGGTCGACGGCCCACGAGCCGTATTTAAGCCTGATTGCCAAGATGTAAGAAAACTATTAACTGATTATGCGTATAATGGCGGAAGCCATCATCTGGCTCTTGTAAAGGATAATGCCACCGTTGTTGCTGAAAAAATATGCCGATTGGCAGGATGGAAATACATTAGTTTGTAAGCATTCAAATGGGATGAAATAACAATAAGATAAGACAAAATAAACGCCTATCACTTATCGGCAAGCGGGAGGCAGCTATCATTGCAAGATCACTTGAAGTCGCTTCAAAACTCGTATTCGTACCCCCTATAAATCGAACTTAATTTGAAGGCAGTGAAAAATGAAACTATTGACGCACGCGTCAAAAATCGAAAAATGCCAAAAACAGTGGCGTTTTCTGCCCATTATCCCCGTTTTTTGTCGGCGATTCAGACTTTTGGCAGGCGCATCAAACTTAACAAAAAAACTTTTATTTTACGCCCTAGCTATTATACTTGTCGAATGTGCACTTTCGCCGCACACACTTTATGCAGCAGATGCCCCCAGACTGCCTAATGTTTTGCTGATAGGCGATTCCATATCGATTGATTATACTCCCGATACTATTGAACTATTAAAGGGTAAAGTAAATGTCCATCGCCCTGCGTGCAACTGCATGTTTTCTGGCCATGTCGCGGCCAATATAAACAAATGGATGGGCAAAGAGAAATGGGACATTGTTCATTTTAATGCTGGAATATGGGATTGCCATTTCCTTGACAAAAACGGCAACCTCATGCGTGATTGTGACTATGACTACTATGATCAAGGCCGTATCCGAACATCACAAGCTCAATATAAAGCAAACCTCAACAAGATAGTTGATGCAATTATTTTAACCGGTGCCAAGCCCATCTTTGCAACCACTACGACAATCCCCGGTTGGAATGACAAAAGACGTGCTTATCTCAACGGTCTAAATGAAATAGCCAAAGACTTGATGTTCTACAAGCAGATTCAGGTTAATGATTTATACAGCTATTCATTGCCATACCTGAAACAATGGCAACTGTCCGATCACGTGCATTTTAACCCATTGGGCAAAAAACAGCTCGCCAAACAAGTTTCAGCAGAGATACTCAAAGCACTGGGATCTGAAGCAAAAGTCCTGGATTGGATGCCTAAAGAAGAAACCCAGACAACTATACAGGGCAGGGATGTAATCTGCTATAACCATAATTGTCTCAAACGCTGGGGATACGAACAATCGCAAAATCAATTCTTTTATGTTATGATACCCGGTAAAAAGCTAAACAAAAATCCGTTAGTTGTCTTTTTACACAGTGCTGGAGGTAACGCCAAAACAGAATTGGAGGCCCATGTTAGATTTGTTACAAACTATGGCGATGAATTTGTCGGACTTTTGCTGAACAGCCCTTCCGCACTCGACAAGCCGGTCAATGGTTCGACTGATTACGATTGGTGGTGGGGAGAAAAGGCGATCAAAAAGCACCCCCACCTGTATGAAAATAAGATGACACCCGTAGAGAATCGTGTGCTTGATACGATAGAATGGGTCATCCAGAATTATAATATTGATCGTAACAGAGTTTATCTGCGGGGTGTATCAATGGGTGGTTCCGGAACACTTGGCATTGGTCTGGCTCATGGTGATATTTTTGCCGCGTTACGGGCTGATGTTTTTGCTGGTGTTGACCATGCTGTTTACCGACTCAAAAATGCTACTGCGGAACCTCCCTATGTAGTGATGCTGCTGTCTCAACTCGATAGCTGGTCAAAAGGTTTCGAGCAGCTTTTGGATATTATTCCGACGGAGCATTTGGGCACGAGCTATGCATGGGACATTTATGGCCATGACCATAGAGCTCACTACAAAAACTCTAATCAGGCAGTCGTCAATTTTCCATGGCTTTCGATTCGCCGTAACCAAGCCTATCCAGTGTTCACAAACACATCCAGTGATGATAAATATCCTGGCCATATGAGCAAAGAACCCGATCAAAAGGGACAAGTCAATGCCTATTTTCGCTGGAGTGTTTTAGAGGACACCGTTGACAGGTTCATTATTGAACTTAGAACGGTCAATCAATTGCAGTTTGTTAAAGAAATAAAACTATCCGCAAGCAAACTAAAACAGATGCAGCAAGCCATTACAAGCGATGTGACTTTACGCAGATTGCAAAACTTTATGGTCTCAAGCGATACGAACAAAATGTATAACTGGACCATCGAAAATGACGGTAAGATAATATCAACCGGCCAAATCATGCCCAACTCCAAAGGTCTTTTAACCGTAAATAATGTAGAGACCGGACTGATACCGATAAGACTGATTATAACTGCACAGGATGGAAATACATCAGCTTGTGGGAGTTCAAATGACACGAACTAACAGCAAAAAACGGTTTGTTTCAGCGTGAAAATGAATAAAGCAGAAAGGTGTTCATGTGCGTAAAATAACAGTCATTACTTTAATTTTAATAATTCCGATTCTGATTGTTGGTTTGTTTTGGTCGTTGGTTGCGGAGCCGAAGACGCCAGCGGTTCTAAATTCTCTTGATGCAAATGGTGCCAATGTTACAAACGATTCTTGTGTAATCAATGATTCACTGCCACTGCCCGAAAACGATTCTAACGGTGAGGCCGTAACTGTTTTGGTGGTGTACCATACGACTCAATATCATACTGCTACACTGGCCAAGGCGGTAGCAGAGGGCGTGGCCGAAGTTCCCGGCGCTCGTGTGGTTTTGAAATCAGTGGAGCAGGCCACATCAGACGACGCGTTAAATGCACAGGCGATTATTCTCGGTTCGCCCGTTCATAATGCCAGTGTTACACCTGCTATGCAAACATACATCAATAGCTGGGCTTTTGGAAACCCGTCGTTCTCCGATAAAATCGGAGCGGCTTTTGTTACCGGTGGCGGCATTTCAGCAGGCGAAGAACTCGTTCAAATCAACCTGCTCGCCAGTATGTTAATCTATAATATGATAGTCGTAGGAGGCCCGAGTTGGGAACAGCCTTTCGGAGCCTCAGCCATTACAAAGGAATATCCTTTCCAGGATAAATCCACTCAAGTTGGTTATGTGGATCCCCAATTTTTGCGAAAAGGCAAACTATTGGGCAAGCGAGTAGCGCAGTTTAGCGTGCGATTGCAACGCGGTCAAAACAAACCACGAGCGTTTATAAAATGAGTATTGGTCGTTGGACTCGTTGCCCAAATCATATGAATGCCCACCTAAGGGTGCCACTTTAAGTTTTAGGAGATGTGTCATGAGTAATAAAAAAGAAACGCGACGGGATTTCATTAAAAAGGCTGGGGTTTCAACAGGGGCATTAGGGTTGCTCGCTGCCACTGCAAAAGCTGAAAAGGTAATTCAAGGCTTTGATGAAACGGAAACAGATATTGATACTTCAAAGATATGGCAGCAAAAATATGACCGCAAGGTTAAAGTTGGCATTGTTGGCTTCGGGGCGTGCAGCTTCGGGGCCGCCTTTGGGTTTCAAGATCACCCCAATGTGGAAGTCGTGGCGGTAAGTGATTTAATTCCGGATAGATGTGCAGGGTTAGCCAAAGCCTGCCGCTGTGAAAAGACATACCCTTCGTTGGAGAAGATGGTCAAAGACGATAGTATTGAAGCAATTTTCTGTGCGACTGATGCCCCCAGCCATGCCAGGCACTGTATGCTGGCAATGAATCATGGCAAACATGTGGCCGTAGCGGTCCCGGCTGTCTTTGGTAATCTTGAACATGCCCATCAGCTTTTTGAGACCGTGAAAAAGACTGGACTGAACTACATGATGTTCGAGACATC
>JAGGWF010000090.1 GCA_021157685.1 Planctomycetota bacterium
ACATTCTCAAATGCCGCCCGCCGGGGAACCGTGATCCGAAGCCCGATGAGATTGACAATTGCTGGCCATATCTGAAACGCCAGTTGGAGATTATCCAGCCAGAAGTGATTGTGGCGCTGGGGGCACACGCGGCTCGGACATTGCTGGACAGCAAAGACGCCATCGGCAAACTCCGCGGGCGCTTCCATGAGTACAAGTTCTCCGATGAAGTCCCGCCATCCAAACTCATGCCGACCTACCACCCGGCGTATCTGCTGCGAAACTACTCCTACGACAACCGCAAGCGCGTGTGGGAGGATATGATGAAAGTGTTGGAGGAACTTGGTTTGCCCATACCAAAAAAGAAGAAAAAGTAAAACTGTTTATCAATTAGGATGCAAAAATGGAAATAGTTCTGGATGCCGTTGGCACTTTTTTGGTGATATTTTTCTTTGTGGTTCCTATTCTGGGTCTTCTGTTGTGTATGTGTTTTGGTTTCATCGGTAATTATCGTAAAAGGATGCCTTCCTTTTTGACGGCTTCGATATAGCTTTTTTTTGTTCAGGTTCTTTTTTGTTTTTCTGGATTTTCCTTTTTAATACATGAATCTAATAACCCTTCAAGTGAATATTTAATACTAGATTTTCACCCTTTTCCACAATATTTTTCATTTGCTGTTAATTGGCTTATCCCTCTATTTTTCTTGGTTGTTTTACAGGTATTATTATTGCATTTCATGAAAAAAATAAAAATACCAAAGTACTTACGGAATAGTATGTTCGCACTAGTCTTTCCAACAATAGGTTGCCTTGTTGTTGCGCATTTGGTTTTTAAAGATATTGCAGAAGACGGCATATCCTCTTGTGTTTGGTGGTTTTAGCCGGGTGACTGGGGTGATTTGGATTGACGAGTTGAGATAGAGCTATCGGCCTGAAAGGCCATTGTAATATAGCCCAGGGCAACGCCTTGGGTAAAGTGTAACCCAACAAGGAAAACGCCCTGAAAGGGCAGTATAAAAATGGCGCAATCATTAGCTCAGATTTATGTGCATATTGTTTTCAGCACGAAAGAACGCTATCCTTTTATCCAAACGGACATTGAATCACAACTTTATGCTTATATGGCTGATGCCGTCAAACGAATGAACGGCATTCCCTGTTTGATCAACGGGACGGCCGACCACGTGCATATTTTATCGACATTGCCAAGAACCGTAACATTGGCAAAATATATCGAAGAAATCAAACGCCCCAGCAGTCGTTGGATAAAGACAAAAGGTGGTATGTATCAAAAGTTTGCATGGCAGAATGGATACGGGGCGTTCTCCGTCAGCAGTTCCAGAATGGATTCGGTGAAGCGTTATATCGCCGGACAGAAGGAGCATCATCGAATGGTTACATTCCAAGATGAGTTTCTTGAATTTCTTCAGAAATACAATGTTAACTATGATGAGCGATATCTTTGGGATTGATTATGCTGCCCTTACAGGGCGACTGTTGTGTGTCTGATTTTATTCCCAGGGCGTTGCCCTAGGCTATATTATGTCAGTCTTTCAGACTGTTTATAATTGCGGGCGAGACGCCCGCGTTCCCATTTAAAATTTATCGATGAGATAACGGGCGGAGTAGAGCAGGTCGATGGTAATTGCGGATGTCAGAACAACCCATTTGAACCAGGGCCAACGGAGATTGAGTCTTATCAAGGCCAGCAGAATCCATAAGGCCACCGCGGCGAGGGCGTACATTGTGGCGGTTAACTCAAAGACCCTGCCCGCAAATGGGGTTATCATAATACCGGCGATAAAGGCCGCCAGAGCAGATGCGGCGGCGGCACAGATCACAATCCATTTTGTATCCGCTTTACCCGCCCAGAGGAACGCTTGAAAGCCGAGACCGCACAGAACCGACAAGAACAAAATTGGAAACGCCGCCCAGACAATCGGACTGACTTGGAATATCGGTTCCCAGACCGACAGTATCAAACCCGCGGCGATGGGGATCAGCATGGCGATGCGTTGGAGTTTGATATAGACGAAAACCCCCATCAGGGCAAATACGACAGCACCATGATACAGTCCAAAGGCGACGATCCCGCCGGAGTTGCGGAGTGGAAAGATCAGGTTGGCAAAATCCTGGACCGTCAGGGCCAAATCTTTCGGCATCAGGAACCTCGGACCGGCCCATTGTTGCGTGGGAAGCCAGAATAGCAGGACAATCCCTGCAAACGGTAGCAGGGCTAAAAGCCCGCGAACACAAAATCGCATTGCATCCGGCGATTTTCCCTTGTGCCAATAAACTGATGGCAAGAGCAGCCACGGAACCATCACAATCGACAGCCCCGCCAACGGATGAAATGCCCCGAAGCTGAGTGCAAACGGCCCAAAACCATACGCTGCACCTGTCAATACCGAGGGGGTCCAGTTGTTGACCCACCGTTTGCTGAGAAAGTAGGCGCCCCACGCCGCGGCCATTGCATTGAAACCACAAAAAACACGAGCGTTATTGACTCCGACCGATGGTAAATAAAGGTAAATGGAAAAACAGCCGTACAGAACAACAACGGCGATGTCGTTGATTGTTATCCTACTCAAAAGACGCTGTTTGCCAAGTTCTGGAAAGGAATATCCCATTCCGCCCTCTATTTTAGGATGACATTACCCGAACCGGCGGTGATGGTGCCGATCCGATAAACCTGCTCTCCGTAGCGGGTTAGTTTGCTCTCGATAGAATCCGCGAAGTCCGGCGCGACGACTAGCACATAGCCAATACCCATATTGAACACGCGGTACATTTCCGTATCTTCAACGGGACCGGCCTTTTGGAGATAATTAAAAATGTCCGGTACCGGCCATGATTTTGTTTTCAGTACGGCATTGCAATTGTCGGGAAGTACGCGCGGGATGTTGCCTACCAGACCGCCGCCGGTGATGTGTGCCATCGCGTGGACGACCTGCTTGACTTTGTAGCCGCGGAGCAGTTTGACGATGGGCTTGACATAGATTCGCGTTGGTACCAGCAGGACATCGCCCAGACACCGTCCATCGAGTTCGTCGATTTGGTCGGTTACTTTGAGTTTATGTTTTTTGAAGCAGATATTGCGAACGAGCGAATAGCCGTTGCTGTGGATACCGCTGGAGCCAAGGCCCAGAATGACATCGCCTTTTTGAACATTGCGGCCGGTAATGATCCGATCTTTTTCCACTACACCGACGGCGAACCCGGCCATATCATACTCGTCTTTGCCGTAGAGGTCCGGCATTTCCGCCGTCTCACCGCCAATGAGTGCACAATCGGCCCATCGACATCCGGCCGCCACGCTTTCCACCATCTGGGCCACTTGTTTGGGATCCAGATGATTAACTGCGAGATAATCGAGAAAGAACAGCGGTTCGGCGCCCTGTACGATCATATCGTTGACGCTCATCGCGACTAGGTCAACGCCAACGCCATCGTAGCGACCCATTTGCTGGGCGATGATGACCTTGGTGCCGACGCCGTCTGTGCAGGCGACGAGTACGGGGTTGCGATAATTTTGCTTAAACAGCTTTTCGTCATAGTCTAAGCGAAACAGTCCGGCAAATGCGTTGTGCATATTAATCACACGCGGCCCGTGCGTCGAGGCGACCGACCGGCTGATGCGACCGACCATTTGGTTATTGGCGTCGATGCTGACGCCGGACTGCTCATAGCTGAGGAACTTATCTTTGCTCATTCTATCTCACGTTCATCAAAAAGTTGCATTTGGTGGCGTTCCATCGAGAATTTGTTGACCACTTTGCTGACGGGAATTCTGTATTGGCCGCTCCAGCAGGCGTGGCAGTAATGGTCCGGCGGCAGGGAGGCGCAACCGAGCAATCCCTCCAGAGATATATATCCTATGGTATCAACCTGCAGAAACTTTCGAATTTCTTCCAGGTTTTCTTTTTGATTAGCGAGCAATTCTTCGTGCGTTGGGAAATCGACCCCATAGAAGCAGGGGTATTTGATCGGTGGACAGGCGACCCGCATATGAATTTCCTTTGCCCCGGCTTCCCTGAGCGAATGGATCTTGCCCTTGGTCGTCGTTCCGCGAACAATGGAATCATCCACGACAATGACTCGCTTGCCTTCAACAACGCTCTTAACAACGGTCAATTTGAGCTTGACTGCCATGTCCCGCATATCCTGAGAGGGCGACAGAAAAGTACGGCCGATATAATGGCTTCGCACAAACCCCATATCGAACGGGATACCGCTTTCGTTTGCATATCCGATCGCGGCGCTGGTGCCGGAGTCCGGAACCGGTATGACAATATCCGCATCGACAGGATGTTCGATGGCTAGTTGACGGCCGCTGCGAACACGAACATCGTGAACATGTTCGCCGAAGATCATGCTGCTTTGTTTGGAAAAATAAACATGCTCGAAAATACAGTGGGCGGGTGTAACTGTTCCGGGCTTGACGAAAAAGCGGCTGCTAAGGCCGTTTTTATCCAGCGTAACAATCTCACCCGGCTCAACATCGCGGATATACTCAGCATCAATTGAATCCAATGCACAGGTTTCACTGGCAACACAGTAGGTGTCGTTTGCGGTCTTTCCCAAACACAGCGGTCGAATGCCATAGGGGTCGCGGGCCGCTTCGATTCGATCCGGAAACAAAAACAGCAGGGAATAAGCACCCTGCAGATGATTCAGTACATGCCCCAAAGGATCCGGTTTCACGACATGAGTCGGCTTGGCCATTAAATGGACAATGATCTCAGTATCGTTGGAGGTCTTGAAGATATGTCCGTAGGCCTCATATTCATCGCGTAAGAGGGGGGCATTGATCAGGTTTCCGTTGTGAGCTACGGCAACCTGGCCTTGCGAAAACTCGCTCAAAAACGGTTGGGCATTCGTGGGATTGCTTGAACCGGTGGTCGAATATCGCACATGCCCGATAGCCATGGGGTTATCCAACCGTTTCAGGACGCCTCGGCCAGCGCGAAAAACGCGGCTGACCTGCCCCATCCCGGTAAAACAGTGGATGTATTCACCGTCGCTGGAAGCAATTCCGGCCGATTCCTGGCCGCGATGCTGTAAGCTATGAAGTGAAAAGTATGTTTTCTGCACCGCATCGGGATCACCATAAATCCCGAATATGCCGCACTCTTCTTTTTTATCTGCCATCGAAACCCCGTTAATATCGAAATCACATGCCATTAAAGCGGCACTCTACCCGAAGGGGGCATTCAAGTCAACGCTTTGTGTTTGCAAAAATTGCCCAAAAGATAACGCTGGAAATGATGGACTAATTTTAGTACAATGCCGTGTTTTTACGAAGACTCCTTTTGAGGCCGATGAGCATGGAAATGAAAGTCAACTTGTCCCGTCCGGATATTACAGAAGCAGAGATCGAAGCGGTTTGCCAGGTACTGCGAACTCCCAATCTGTCCTTGGGGCCTAAACTACGCGAGTTTGAGCTGGCCTTTCAGCAATATATCGGTGTCAAGCACGCCATTGCTGTCAACAGCGGCACCAGTGGGCTGTTTTTGTGTGCTACGGCCATGGGATGGGGGCCGGGCGATGAGATTCTGGTCACTCCGTTTACATTTATCTGTTCAGTTACGGTTCCGATGATGGTGGGTGCGACACCGGTATTCGTAGATATTGATCCGGTTAGTTTGAACATGGATCCGTCCAAAATTGAAGAAAAGATTACCGCCAAAACCAAGGCGATATTGCCGGTGGCGGTATTTGGCAATCCGGCCGGAATGGATGAGATCTGCCGGATTGCTGAAAAGCATAATATCGCTGTGCTGGAAGACAGTTGCGAAGCACTGGGTTCAACCCTCAATGGTAAAAAAGTCGGTACATTCGGCCAAATGAGTGCTTTTGCATTCTATCCGAACAAGCAGATGACCACCGGTGAGGGTGGGATGATCTTGACCGATGACGACGAACTGGCCGCGATGTGCGTTTCCCTGCGAAATCAGGGTCGCGGCAGGGGGGGCGGATGGTTGGCCCACGATCGGTTAGGGTATAATTACCGCCTGAGTGATATTAACTGCGCGTTGGGAATCGTGCAGCTTTCCCGCATCGAGGAATTTGTCGAAAAACGCGACAAGGTTGCCCGGATGTATCAGCAGTGCCTTGCTGATGAAGATCGGCTGATTGTTCCCGAAGCTCCTGCGGACAGTTGTATGAGTTGGTTTGTCTTTGTCGTGCGTCTGGCTGAGCAATATACTCAGGACCAGCGGAACACACTGTTGAAGAAAATGCTGGATCGAGGCATTCAGGTCAGCAATTACTTCCCGCCGGTTCACCTGCAGCCGTTCATCGCCGAACAGTATGGCTGCAAAGTCGGCGACATGCCGGTGACCGATGCAGTGGTCAAAAGCACCATTGCACTGCCGTTTCACAACAACCTGACTGAATCAGAAGTCAAACTGGTCTGCAAAGAACTCAGGGGCTGTTTGGACGATGTGTAAATTGGGAACGCGGGCGTCTCGCCCGCAAAAATAAAAATGCGACCGAGACGGTTGCGTTCCCAGTTTGCCCGCTCCATGACTGTTGCGGTTCTGATGTTTCCCTTTGGGCCGATAATATGAAAAGGGCCAGTATTTCCATCCCAATTGCACCCCAACAAAAACCCCTCTAATCGATTTGCCTCAGCGGATTTTGTTTCTTATCTTTTGTGTGTAAGGAGCCGGATGTCGATTTCTGGCGAATGAGGTTTAGATGTTTTCCGTGGGAGAAAAATAGATGGGCCACTGGCAAAGTAAATTCCTGTTTTCTGTTGTCCTGTATGGTGCGGGATTTCTTACGGCGGTTTACTTTCTGGCCCCTAAGCCCGTATCGGCTGCGGATCAAAGCCAGACCGCTGAAACGAGTTCCTGGTTACAGCCAGCGCAAGCTGTATCAGGAAATATCGATTCAGAAGTCTGGATTATGAAAGTCCGTGCGGGAATCGACACAAGTATTCACTTCGCCGAGGAACATGCTTTGAAAGTGGCCAACTTGATTCGGTCTCAAATGGCCCAAGGCAGCAAGCCCAGCAGTCAAACTGTTGTGGAATGAAATCGCATTACCTGTTTTAGGTATCGGAAGTGGTTCATATGGTCCGGTATGAGGGGCACAACCGATAACAGTAAACACCGGCTGTCACTGTGGGGGTAGCGGCCGGTGTTTCTCTTTATATTTTACCACTCATCCAATCGATGAATTGGGCAAACAGGTACTGTGAATCATGCGGTCCTGGCGATGCTTCCGGGTGGTACTGTACCGAAAACGCCTTCAGTTTTTTTGATCGGATGCCTTCGCAGGTATTGTCGTTAAGGTTCAGGTGGGTCATTTCCACATCCAACCCTTCGAAAGAGTCCAGGTCCGCACAAAAGCCGTGGTTTTGGCTGGTGATCTCGATGGCGCCGGTATCCAGATTTTTGACTGGGTGGTTTGCTCCGCGATGGCCAAATTTGAGTTTGTAGGTTGTTCCGCCCAATGCCAGTGACAAAATCTGATGGCCCAGACAGATGCCGAAGATCGGTACTTTGCCCAGTAGCTTTTTTACATTCTCCGCCGCGTAGGTGACCGGTGCCGGGTCGCCGGGACCATTACTGAGGAAGACCCCGTTGGGCTTTTTGGCCAGCACTTTTTCAGCGGGTGTTTTCGCTGGGACAACTTCAACATCGCAGCCGTGAGATCGCAGCAAACGCAAGATATTCTGCTTAATGCCAAAATCGTATGCAATCACTTTATACTTCGTTTTGGGCAACAATTCTTCGTCCTTGATGACATCAACCATACCCTTTTTCCATTTGTAACTGCGTTTGGCTGTTACATTTTTGACAATATCCCGTCCCACCAAACCGGGGTATTCATCCAGCATTTTCTTAAGGACGGAAATACGTTTCTCTGTCGAGGAAATAATGCCTCGCATGGCTCCCTGCTTGCGGATATGTTTGACGAGTGAGCGGGTATCAATGCCTTCCAAGCCCACAATGCCGTTTTCTTTGAGATAATCGCTTAAAGAGTCCTGATTTTGAAAGTTGCTCGGATAGGGACAATTTTCTTTAACAATGAATCCGGCGCAAAACAACTTGCGGGATTCCCAATCCAGTGAATTCGTGCCGTAGTTGCCGATCATCGGATAGGTCATCGTAACAATCTGTTCGTGGTATGAAGGGTCTGTCAGGATTTCCTGATAACCGCTCATTGAGGTGTTAAAGACCACCTCGCCGCAGTAAACCCCTTTGGCACCGAATGATTTGCCTCTGAATGTCGTTCCGTCTTCGAGCAATAAAATCGCTGTCACTTTTTTAGTCCTTAACCTTGATATAGTTTCAAGTTTTTACCATGAAGAACAGGAAGTTCATGAAGTTTTTTTAATTATATTTTCTTCATGGTCTTCAAGACCTTCATGGTTAAAGTCTGAGTTTCTGTGTTCTTTACCTATTATAAAGCTGTATTGGTTTTACTTTCATCTGGCGTTTTTGTAATGTTTCAATCGCCTGTGCGGCCGCTGCCGCTCCGCGAATGGTCGTGAAGTAGGGGATCTTCCGATCCAATGCGGTCCGCCGGATCACGAAGGAGTCTTTGATGGACTGCTCCCCAATTGTTGTGTTGATAATCAGGTCCACATGGCCGTCGATCATGACATCTACGATATTCGGTCTGCCCTCGATGACTTTGCGGACAAATTCAGATGGCACATTGTTCTCAATCAGTTTGATACAAGTGCCGCGCGTGGCCAGAATCTTAAAGCCCATTTCATGAAGTTTGCGGGCGACTTCGACCGCCCGCCTTCTGTCTCGATTTTTTACGCTGATAAAGACCGTCCCCGCCATCGGCAGATCCGTTCCGGCGGCAATCTGTGATTTTGCATAAGCCATCCCGAAATCATCACTGATGCCCATGACCTCACCGGTTGAAAGCATCTCCGGGCCGAGAATGACATCGGCGCCCGGGAATTTCAGGAACGGAAAGACCGCTTCCTTGACAGCATAATGTTTTGGCTCGATTTCCTTTGTAAAGCCCAGTTCCTTCAGCGTTTTGCCCGCCATCACCTTGGCGGCTAATTTTGCCAGCGGTACGCCAATGGCTTTGCTGACAAACGGAATCGTCCGCGACGCCCGTGGGTTGACTTCAAGAATATAAATCTCATTATTCTTGACGGCGTACTGGATGTTGAGCAGGCCGAGGACTTTCAGTTCTTTCGCCAGCAGTTTTGTTTGGCGTTTGATCTCGTCGATAATTTTCTTTGACAACGAAATCGGCGGCAGACTGCACGCACTGTCGCCGGAATGCACGCCCGCTTCTTCGATATGCTCCATGACCCCGCCAATGACGACGGTTTGGCCGTCCGAGATGGCATCCACATCCAGTTCCGTCGCATCGTCGAGGAACTTGTCGATCAAAATCGGATGCTCACCAGAAACCTCAATGGCTTCTTCGACACATTCTCTCAGAGCCGACTCATCATAGACAATATCCATCGCTCGTCCACCCAGCACAAATGACGGCCGAATGAGCAGGGGGTAGCCTAGTTTAGCGGCGACCTTGAGTGTTTCTTTATAGCTACGCGCGGTTCCGCTGAACGGTTGTTTCAGTTTGAGCTTTTTGACCAGTTTATTGAACCGCTTTCGATCTTCGGCTTGATCAATGCTGTTCGGACTGGTTCCAATAATCGGTACGCCAGCATCCCAGAGTGCGTTGGCCAGTTTCAGCGGTGTTTGTCCACCGAATTGCACAATCACGCCGTCTGGCTTTTCCCGATCCACAATCGACATTACATCTTCGTATGTCAGCGGCTCAAAATACAGACGGTCCGAGGTGTCATAGTCGGTACTGACGGTTTCTGGGTTGCAGTTGACCATGATGGACTCAACACCGATTTCTCGCAATGCGAACGCTGCGTGAACACAGCAATAGTCAAACTCGATGCCCTGACCAATGCGGTTGGGTCCGCCGCCGAGAATCATAATTTTTCGCTTGTTCGTCGGATTCGCCTCGCATTCGGCTTCGTAGGTTGAGTACAGGTAGGGCGTCATCGCTTCAAATTCAGCGCCGCAGGTATCGACCATCTTATAAACCACACTGACACCTTTATCCTTGCGAAGATCGCGGAATTTCGTTTCGGCTACACCCATCTGCTCGGCCACATATTTATCGCTGAAACCATATTCCTTAATCTGCCGAATCAGATTGGGTGTCATTTTCTTCGGCGGTGTTTTTTTAATCTTCTTTTCAAGCTGGATGATATCCCGGATATTGTTCAGGAACCACGGATCGATCATCGTTAACTCAAAAATCTTTTCGGTCGTAAACTTACGCCGGTACGCCTCAGCAATATACCACAGTTTGTCCCAGCAGTTGATGCGGAGTTTATCCTTGAGCTGATATTTATCCATCTCGCTGTCGATGTGTTTGCCATCCAGAGAATAGCGGTCGATTTCCAGTGAACGAATTGCCTTCTGCAACGATTCCTTGAATGTCCGGCCCATTGCCATTGCTTCGCCGACCGATTTCATCTGCACGCCCAGTTTCGGCTCGGTTTCCTTGAATTTTTCAAATGTAAATCGCGGCCATTTTGTCACAACATAGTCAATCGTCGGCTCAAAACACGCGGGCGTTTTTTTTGTGATATCATTGGGGATCTCATCCAGCGTATAGCCAACCGCCAGCAGTGAGGCGATCTTGGCAATCGGGAATCCCGTTGCTTTCGAGGCCAGCGCCGAACTTCGCGACACACGCGGATTCATCTCGATCACATAGAGCTTACCGTTGGCCGGATTGACCGCAAACTGAATATTCGAACCACCCGTCTCAACGCCAATGGCCCGGATAATCTTCAGCGAGGCGTCCCGCATGATCTGGTATTCTTTGTCCGTCAGTGTCTGGGCCGGGGCCACAGTGATACTGTCGCCAGTGTGGATTCCCATCGGATCCAGATTCTCAATAGAGCAGACGATGACCACATTGTCCTTGCGGTCTCGCATCACTTCCAGCTCGTACTCCTTCCAGCCGACGAGGGATTCCTCGATCAGTATCTGGCTCTTGGGTGACAACTGCAAGCCCCATCGCACGAACTTTTCGTATTCATCACTGTTATAAGCCACATTTCCGCCCATGCCGCCGAGCGTATAAGACGGCCGGATAATCGCCGGAAAGCCCACGAGTTCCAGAATCTTCCGGGCTTCTTTCCAAGTGTGGGCATAGCCGCTTTTGGGCACTTCCAAGCCGATGTCTTTGATGATTTTTTTGAAGCGGTCGCGTTCTTCGGCTCGCTTGATCGAACGCAGGTTTGCACCCAGCATCCGAACCTTGTATTTTTTGAGTGTACCATTTTCCGCCAGTGCGACAGCGGTATTGAGGCCTGTCTGGCCGCCCAGTGTCGGTAGTAAACTGTCTGGGCGTTCCTTGGCGATGATCTTAGCGACCACTTCCGGCGTGATTGGCTCGATATAGGTGCGGTCAGCCATCTCTGGATCGGTCATAATTGTAGCCGGGTTACTATTGACCAGAATGACCTTGTAGCCCTCTTGTCGCAGCACCTTACAGGCCTGAGCCCCGGAATAGTCGAATTCACACCCCTGACCAATGACGATCGGCCCCGACCCGATGATAAGTATTTTTTTGATATCCTTGCGTTTTGGCATTCAAAATCCCTGATTTTAACGATTGACAGTCCTTTTCCACGAGTACACCAAAATTTGAAAGATTGTACACAGGCCACTCTAATCATTCAACCTTTTATTGTTCAAACTTAGGGGTTCCCGTAAGCTTTTCCTCAGTAAATCCTTGTGAAGCCAGAAACAGGTATTGGTGGCTTCTTTCAACCCTCCCGACAGGCGGTAGGCAAGAAAGTCTGGTGGCTGACTTAGATAAACCAGGCGATCACAAAGGCCGGGGTGCAATTCGACCAGCCAACCCAAATAAGTCATCACCAACACAGCCAACAAAACCAAACGACGAATCGCGGACCAACGAAAGGTTCGTATCTTTTCCAGATTCACCTGGTTCTTGAGAAAGCGAACGCCTTCTTCACATTCCCATCGTCGGATGTAGAAACGTACTACACCGGTCGCATCTTTGAAGTTTTCCACAGGAAGATTGGTTAACAGCATCATAGGTCTATTCACTCTGGCAAGTCGGGAAACAACCAGCGTCAAATCTTCACCTCGGCTTGGCAGATGAACTTTAACCCATCCTATCTGTGTTATACGAAGTGTTGGTTTTCCGCGGCGTTTAACAAGCTTGTGAAATCAATGGGGCGTGGGCGTTTGCTCGGCAAGTGTTTCTGCCCGAAGCGGCAGCCATTGCCCGGAATCGCTGTAAAACCGAAGTAAATGCCGTTTCCCCACCAATCGAGCAACAAAACGGTAGGTGTTATCCAGCCAATCTTCGAACATGACCCATCTATCAAACCCGCGATCCACAACCAAAACGCTACGGTTTTCTGTCAGCTCAAAGATTTTGTGAACAGCCGCCAGGACGACCGGATTTTGCCCCGGACAGCACGGTTC
>JAGGWF010000215.1 GCA_021157685.1 Planctomycetota bacterium
GCCGAACGAAAGGGAGTTTTTTTGAGAAAAAATGCAGGGAAATACGACCAGACAACAATCGCCGATAAAAACCCAGGTTTAAAGAAAAAGAAACATCAGAGCCGCGACAGTAATGGAGCGGGCAATGTGGCCAAAGCTTCCAGCTTCGGAATAAAACAGAAAAATTCCACCCAGCCCGCAGGGCGTAAAATAAGAAGAACCGGTAGGCCGTAACCCGCGGTAACACCAACCCCTAAACAAATAATTTTGAAAAAGGAAAAAAAGAGAGTTTCCCCCTGTACATTAAATCCGGATGATGGTAAAATAAACTGGACTTTTTAACCACTACCGCTGGCATCTTGCCGGCCGTCTAAAAGAGTGGAAAGAAATGTAAAACTCGAAAATAAAAAGCTATAAATCCAGCCGCGAAAGGCCAAAAAGCTAAAATTACCAAACGAACCCATTTTCTTCTGAGGACCGAAACCTGAAATCTGACCGCTGAGAGCTGTTTGACCAAACGAACCCATTTTTAGATTGACTGTTTAGAGCGCAATGCCCTCAGGGGCAGTGTCGATGGCAATTTCCCGCTGTGTTTCGCTGAGATGTTCCAGCCGAACCATAATAGAACCAAACCCCTCCACCGCATCCATCACCTTGAGAATCACCACCGGGTCAACCGATGGCGGGCCGTGCCCACACGGGTATAATCTACAGCAATCCACACACGCGGATATCTGTACCGAAGGTGTCGATTTGCACATCTTTTAGTCTTTGATAATCATCCAGTGTGTTTATAGCTTTGCTGATGTCTGCATCGCCGTTGGGGCCGAGGATCATTGGGGCGATATAGATTTGTACTTCATCAACAAGGTTTTGCTTTAGGAATGATGCGATCAATGTGGGTCCAGCTTCGACCAGCATTTGCTGTATCCCGCGCTGGCCCAATTCGGCCAATACTTCTTGCAGGTCGCAGTGTTCGTTGTATTCGGCTACCGCCAGCACCTCTACGCCCGCCGACTCCAGCTTTTCGACCTGTGCGAACTCGGTCTGTGCCGTTTGGCCGGTTGTTACCACCACTGTCGGCGCATCCGGTACCGTGATCAGGTTGCAATCCCACGGCATCCGCAATTGAGAGTCCAGCACGACCCGCAGCGGCGGGCGGTCAACGGTTTCACCTTTGATGCGAACGGTCAGCTTCGGGTTGTCGGCGATGACGGTATCGATCCCCGTTAAAATCGCCCCCACGCGTTTTCGCAGTTGATGCACATCGGCCCGGCTTTGCTCGTTGGATATCCAGTTGCCCTCGGTAGGCGGATGGGTCCACGCCAGCTTGCCGTCGATGCTCTGTGCCCACTTGACAACCACCCACGGCATCCGGCGGCGGCTGTGTTTATAGAACGGTGCGTTTAGTTTCTCCGCTTCCTCACCGCACAGACCAACTTCGATTTCAATCCCCGCCTGCTTGAGCGCATCAATTCCACCTCCGGCCAGCTGTGTCGGGTCTTTTGAAGCGATAACCACCTTGGCAATACCCGCGTCGATCACGGCCTGTGAACACGGCGGCGTCTTGCCGGTATGGCTGCACGGCTCCAGCGTGACATACAGCGTCGCTCCCACCGGATCGTATCCGTTCTTGACACAATCCGCCAGCGCATTGACCTCCGCATGGGCCTCGCCAAAGCGTTCGTGCCAGCCGGTGCCAATAACAGTGCCGTCTTTAACGATCACACAACCCACCGCCGGATTAGGTTCGACATTCCCCAATCCGCGCCGAGCCAACTCCAGCGCCAACTGCATAGTTTCATTGTCCGTTTTCATTCAATATCCCAAAAATTACGCTGGGATCATACCATATTCAGTGCGATAAAGCCAAGGAACAGGGAATATCTTAAATAGATGTGCTTTACCCGTAAATGGGAATACTATGGAATGGATTTAACGGCCAGATAAGGCCGCTTGACTTGCCCCGAAGAAGAATCCGGTAAAAATGAGTTTTTTTGAGTAATAGACGACAATGAGTCAATCTTTTCTTGCGTTCGAGCGGCAGCTGTTATGTTGCGGCTATAGAGCGGCCCGCCAAGCCGTATGTTTGCAACCACCGGAAAATGATCCGACGGATAGCGTCCGTTCTTGTGACGGACATCAATACGAGCGTCCAGCACCTGTAGATTTGAGCTTAGGCGAATGTGGTCGATCTGGGGCCCTGACATGCGGCCCTTAAATCCGTGCCGCGTGCCAAGCGAACGGTTTGGATGAATCGACTGCCAGGCGTCAGCGCTGCCCAGAAGCGGTTTTTCGTAACCAATCCGGTTGAGATATCGCATCGCAGGATTGTGAATTTCCATATTGAAATCACCCATCACGATAAACGGCTCCTTTGTTCCGCGAGCGGCGATCTTTTCCGTCAGCAGTTGAACACTTTTTTCACGCGAGTGTTGTGAGAGATTATCGAGGTGCAGGTTGTACACATAAAGCCCGCTTCCAGTGTTCGTTTCGATCAGGTGGATCCAGCTGCAAATCCGTGGCGGCAGGTTGCCCCAGTCTTTGGACCCGGCAACCGACGGAGTATCCGAAAACCAGAATGTGCCAGCATCGATCAATCTGAAGCGGTCCTTTCGATACAGCACCGGACAGCTTTCGCCGCCGTGCCCGCCGTCGCTTCGCCCGACTGCATAAGCAGCATATTGCGGCAGCACCGATTCGATATATTTAAACTGTGAGTTTTTGGCTTCCTGAAGACCAATGATGTCCGCACTGTTATTGGCGATGACATCGGTGACTAATTGCTTTCGATAATTCCAGTGGTTCGGGCCGTCAATAATCGTTTGTGTCCGAATGTTAAAGGTCATGACCTTAATCTGGCTCGGTTGTGACGATTTGAACCGTATGCTTCTGGGCTCGGAATACCGGCTCGAACAGCCGGATAAAATGACTAATAAGATTATCAGTAAATAAACACTGATCTTCTGTAAATGACCCATGCACCGCTTTCCATACTTTAATAATGGTTGCAACAAACATTGACTAACAAACCCCCCGTGTCTCTTAGAACGGCGTATTATGCATAAAACTTGAAAAATGAGAAGAAAAAAAATCCCCCGACATCATTCTACCAAAAGCAATTCTATAAACAACTTTTCGGACATACGACTAAAACAGATGCGGTTTCATTTGATTTACAGGCCTTTTAGTCCGCCCCACTGCCGCTTTAGGCCACGGTATGGTTTAATGGAGGGGTATCTACCCAACAACCGACCGTTACCACCGGGGGAGGAGGTGGTTGCGAAATTTTTTTATTAAATTCTACTGACCAATCTCTCGGAATTGATTCTGTCGTCAGAAATTAAAACAACTCAAAAATAGCAAAATAGGTCGTTATCAGCGAGAAAAGTAAAACTCCGGCAAGACCGATATTCATCTTCACGCCAGCTGTGTACTCATTCATTACCTGCTTTCGATTTATCAATATGAAAATCGGTACGACCACCGCAGGCAATATACAGGCCTGAAATGCCTGAGAGAACACCATCAAAGCCGGTGGACGCTGATCTAGAAACTGCATACCGAAACAGAACAGTATCCCTATAAATCCAAGTATCCGGAACATCGGCGAACGAATGTCTCGAGGCCGACCCGTATAATCGCAGATCAGCCACGGGGCAATCAGGATAATCGGAAACACCGTTGACAAGCCAGCCCCCGCGATGCCGAGTATAAGAACAAATGCAGCGATTTTACCTCCAATGGGTTCGAAAAGAGCAATCATATCTACGGTGTTTTCGAGCTTTAAACCCATTACATGCAAGGTGCCGGCGGCGACAGCCATAATAATCCCGCTAAGAAACAGCATCATCGCAGCGGAGACAAAAGCATCTCTTTTCTCACCCCCAAGGTTCTTGATGGTCCAGCCTTTCTGAGCCACCACTGTGCTTCTCATAATAAAAACAGCCGCCGAACACGTTGTTCCAGCGATCGCAGCCACTAATCCGAACGCACCGTCCTTGCTGGGAACCCGTGGTACCAACCCCTTGGCCAATGTGGAAAAATCCGGCTTTACCATAAAAAAGACATAGAGGAAACAAATGCCCATCAGGATAACAAAGAATGTCAGAACCTTTTCAAAAGCCGGATATTTACCGTACCACAGCATCCCGTAAAGGCCGATGACAAGCACCAGGGTTATCCAGAAGGTGCTAAATCCCGTCCCCCCAAACATCAATCTTGAACCCTCCTGAAGCAAATCCGAAACGATCCCCATAACCCCCATAAGGGCTAATATCTCCCCAAAAACAAGGGCCACTAATATGTATAAGGATATGAGTTTTCCGATTTTGAAATTGTTCTTGATATTAAAAAGAGCCGTCTTGCCTGTCACAAGCGTCACCTGGCCGTAAGCCACCATCAGGACATAAGTAAAAACACACGACAACACAATCGCCCAGAACAGGTTCATGCCATGCTCTGCCCCCGTTTTTGCCATTGTTGTGACGCTGCCTGTACCGATGTTGTAGCCAATCAAAAAAAGACCGGGGCCAACAGCGCTTAATCCGATGGTTACTTTTTTGATTAATTTATTCTGCATTAGGCCAACATTTCCCATTTAATTTTAATAACATCATATTCACATAAGTCCTGTACCAAGATAATCTTTACTGCATTGGGACGGGTTACACAATATTTTCCTGTAAATTCTCTTTTTGCCCGCAGCATCCGCCATCACAGCAAACATCTCGGTTGAATCGAGATTGCCAACCGGATTATTGTGCACATAGCAAGCGTCTTTGTTGCAAGTTCTTCTTTAAAAAGCGGTTGTAGCGGGAATTAGGAGATGACTATTAGTGCCGTAATGAGCGATCGATCAGGAGGCGGGATTGCTCCCGCCCTCCCCCCACACCACCGGGCATACGGTTCCGTACCACGGCGGTTCCTGTCAATGCTCTTGTTGTTACTTCCGTGCCTGTTGTCCTA
>JAGGWF010000011.1 GCA_021157685.1 Planctomycetota bacterium
TCAAACAATTCTCTGTGTACGGTACTGATAATATCCGCCAGTGAATTCGATTTACCGACGATCTGAGTTTCCAAAAGTGCCTGCTGTAGTTGCCTCTGGTACGCAAGCACGGTAGGATCCTTAAAGACCTGGTTTCGCTGATTTTGTTGATCGACAAACAAGCTCGCTTCATCCCACGCATCGGCGGCCTCCCCTTCTGCCTGATCAAGCTTTTCATTGACCAACCGGGATAGTTTCTCGAACGCTTCCTTGCGGCTTTGTGTGCCTTTTAACGCTACAGCGGCCATGGGCTGCAACTCGGTGAAAACGGTTGCCGCTTCCGGCCAATCATTTTTGTATTCAGTCGCTCGATTTTTAGCTTGTTGCGTAAAATCGATCGCAAACGCTTCGGAGTTGAATTCTTCATCGACCGCAGTCAGCGCCAGATAGGCCATATAGGTTCCGCCAAAATGGTCGTTCAGAACTCTGTCAGCGACCCGAATGGGATGCGACTTGCTGAACCATTTAACGGGGTTGTCGTTAATATTGATTTTGCTGATGCCGTAAAAAGCAGCGACGATAACAATCGCCGTAACCGCCAGTATGGGTTTCGCCCAGCGATAGGTTCCGACCCCCATACCATGCAAAATACGCCCCATGAGCGTTGTATGCTCGGCCTGGTTGGGAATATGGACCGCCCCAAACTTTTCCAGCGTTTGCGGCTTGACGAACATAATGTACGCGGGGATAAATATCACCGTCAGCAGCCAGGCGACCATTACACCCATCGCGACAAAGACGCCGAATACCTGGACCGGCGGAATGGGCGTTAGTGCCAATGAGGCAAAACCAGCCGCCGAGGTCAGTGAGGTGTAAAGCATCGGCACAAACAGTTCATCCATCACCTTGAGCATCGTTTGACGCCGGTCTTTGGTCTGCTGATACAGCTCAAAGAATTCGCTGATGATATGGATCGAATCCAGCACCGCGATCGGCATAATAAATATGGGGATCATACTGCTCATAATATGCACGGGAAAGCCCGCGATAATGAGCGCTCCCATGGTCAGGATCACCGACACCATCGCCACGATCATCGGTGAAATAACCACTACCAACTTTCGGAAAAACAGCAGCATCAACAGAAAAATAACCACCATCGCTGTCGGTGCCGAAATCGCCATCTGCATGAACATCTCGACGCCGAAGGTGTCCTCGGCCACCGGAAGACCGGTGATGTGATACGCTTCATCGCCGGAGAGCGTGGCGGTCTTTTTCTGAAGTTCCGAATACACCCGATAGCTCAAATGTTTGTCCGTTAAGGGAATATAAATACAGATCGCCTTGCCGTCTTCAGAGACCAGCGTGCCGTTAAGGAACGGTATCCGCTGGGCCTTTTGACGAATCGCCAAGGCCTGTTCCCTTGTTTGCGGCGGCTGCGGCATCAGCCATTCGAATTTCACAACTCCCGGGCCGCCCTGTTCAATGTTATCAACTGTGGACGGTGCGATCAGGTCCACTTCAACAACGCCCACTTCCTTGCCCTCTTCGGTCCAGTGAAGCGTCTTGGCAAACTCCGTCAGTTCATAAATATTAGCCAGCGTTTTGGGATTAAACACGCCATCCGGATGCGTTTCGTTGACAATGCCAACAACCACCATGTCATAAAGTGATAATTCCTTTTTCATCTGGTTATGGAACACCCGCACCGGTTCATCAGCGGGGAGCATATTTTCCGGATCGGTATCAATCTTAATCGCATTAAATGCGGTAAATGTTTCCGGCCAAATAGACGGAACCGCTGCGAACAGCATGACTGTGACTGTTGTCATCATGAGTGCAGCGGCAACCGCTTTATAATGCCTGATCGAAAAATCCGTTATCGCTTGTTTAAAATTCATAGCTCTCTCCATATGCGAAAAGCTGACTCTAAATAAGTATTCTATTGCCCCCGGTCTTTCAGATGCAACTAAAAAGACCGACATTTTATTTGTTTGTTTCGTCCACAACTTTGACTTCATAGCTTACGGGGCAGGCCACAGAACCGGATACAAGACAGTATTTTTCTGCTAACTGAGCTATTTCTTCGATTCTTTCCGCCTGACTCTCGTCGCAAAGCACGACTTTGGCCCCGACCGAAACACTGGTAAACCGAAGGCCGTTTTTTGTCTTTTCGACAGTGCCGGCCGCCTCTGTAGAGTATGACGATATCCCGACCTTATATTTATCCGCAAAATGGTAAAAGACCAGCATTATGCAACTATTGATCGAAGCGACAAACATTTCCTCTGGATTCAGTGCGTCCGGGCTGCCGCCATAGCATTTCGGCGCCCCAACCTCAATGTCATGGACGCCGCTCATTGCGGTTTTAGCAGGTTCGGTTCCTATTTTCTCAACAGTGTTTGTGAAAACTTCCATAGATAATCCTCGCTGTTTAATTCGATTATTGATGTAAATGGTGCCTTATTTTAGGAAAATGGGCATGTTCCCGTCGGGCAGGAGTTGCCCGAAGCGTCGCACTTTCCAACAGAAAAACCTGAAAACTGTTTTTGCATCTCAGAGCTACCACATTTCTCACATAGATGCTGACCTTTTCGGGAACTTTTTTCCAGAAAATCCATTTTATGTCCACATTTTTTACATTTGTATTCAAATATTGGCATAATCAAATCCTTTTATTTACTGGTAATGTTAATCTTTCAGTAGGGCCTTCGAGTATCTGTTTTTCCTCACGCGCCACACTGCCGCCCATGTTTTCGCCTTACTGCTTGAGGCCTTTTTTTCTTTTTCCGACATTGTTCAGATCTCCTATTCTCGTCAAGTAGACATAATATGGTTCCTCATTTAATTATTCCTATTTTCTATTGAGTTTATATTTCTTCAATCTTAACAACACCCTTAAGGGTTGTAAATTTGACGACAGTAAAGCTTGGGATTACTGGGACCATTAGCTGTCAACAGAACAGTTGAAATATGCATTACCGGATACGGCAGCGATTTTTTCGACGGTCTTGCCATGCACGGTCAGGAAATACACTTAGCTCCGTTATAGATATCCTCTATGTGCATTACGACGGCTGCAACCTTGGGCAATTTGTCTGAAACCCACTTTTGAACTTCATCAAACATCGCTCCTTCCGTTAGTCTTTCGGCACGACCTTTTATTTGGAAGGAACCTTTTTTGTCATCAAGAACAGTAAAAGCAATTTTCCCATTGTTTAAAATATTGCCCCGTGTTTTATTAAGAAAATTATCCGCAATAAGAACCGTTTGATCGTCGAGAACCTTTAAATATGAGATGTACACAACATTGGGAACTCGATCGTGACTGCTTGTTGCCACAGGAAAAACATCCTGTTTTGATATCGCTTTTTTAATTTCATTTGTTAATTGCACCATGTTATCCCTTTATCCCTTTTATTTTTGATTTATTATTAGACCGTTAAGAAATGCTCTCATAATTTAATCTGTGCACCTGCAGAACATACAAAACATTGCTCAGGAAAAGCTGTTTCAATTTTTTTAACGGCTTTGTCGCCGGTGCAATGAGCCAGACCGATTTTCTGCAGCCGATAATTCTTAAATACCTCAATGGTTTTTTCAATTCGTTCATTAGAAGCATTCAAAAGATGTGCCCCACCGATGACAGCATAAACTTGCCTCTGGCCGCTAAGCTTTGCGGCATAACGCAGGGTATTAACCACACCAGAATGGGCGCACCCGAGAACAACCACCAAGCCCTTCGGCGTATCAATCAGTAACGCCTGGTCATCAACGATACCATCCGAAATGGTACATTCAAAATCATTATAGAACGCTCCACCGGTGTCTTCATAGTTCATTATTCGCGGGATTGGGCCAGTCAACATAACCCCCGGATAAATCCGCTCGGGTTTTTCTGTATAGACAACCTTCCCTTTCGGGACCGCGTCGGAAAGCGATTGACAACACGCCTGCGGCATCGAAATCTGTCGCGGCGGTTTTCCGTGCTTGCAGCTATACCGAACCTTGGGCGCATCTGGGTGAAGATAAATCATCGCCTCCGATGCCTTCTCAAGGACCTCCTTCAGACCGCCCGTGTGGTCATAATGTCCATGACTGAGTACAATCGCATCGGCTTGGGACAGGTCAACATTGAGCTTTTTTGCGTTCCGCAGAATCAAATCGCTTTGGCCCGTGTCAAAAAGAATATGCTTACCGCCATACTCAATCCAAAAAGACAAGCCATGCTCCGATGAAAACCCTTCGGTCGCGGTATTTTCAACCAGAACTGAAAGGAACAGCGTTTTATCCTGACGGTGGCTCTTGAGGGCATAGCTCATAATCGCGTCATAAAGCCCCGAAGCGGCGATATTAGAACAGTGATACTTTTGTTCCGGCAACCCGCCCAGCGCCTCGGCCACCTGATCATCGGTCAGTTCAGCGGCCTCATCGACATGCATGCCCGTTGCTAACTCCGTCATCATACTGCAACAAGCCACCGCCGCCGGACAGCCAAACACCCTGTACTTGATATCAACCAGATGCTCGTTTTCTACCTTGATCCATACGCGCAGCGTATCCCCGCACTCCGGCGAACCGGAATTGCCGACACCATCAGCGTCGAGAATCTCGCCGATGTTGCAAGGATTTGTAAAATGTTCAAGTACTTTATCCGTGTATTGCATAAGAAACGCTCAATCCATATTGATTAATCCCGGTTGATCGTAAAATTTAGCTTTCGCTGTCGCTTTAACTTTACCACTCTGGACAATTTTTGCTTCCAGCAGATACAGAGGGTGCGAAATGCGTGTAATTCCGGCAGAAACCATCGCTTTCACATCAGTTGCAATGGGAGACCGAAACTTGGTGGTCATTTCAACCGTAACAGCCGTTTGTCCGCGTGCAAACATACAGTTTCCCATCGCGCCATCTAAGATCGAAGAAATGACCCCACCGTGAAGTACACTGGGATAGCCCTCAAAGGCCTCGTCGCATTGAAATACAGCCGTAACGCTTTGATCATCAGCAATGTCAAAGTCCAAATGCAGACCGGTTCCATTGTTACAACCGCATACAACGCATTTGGAGTGGACTAAATTACAGATGTCCGAAATATTGCTTTGCATTGTTTTAGTGGTCACAGATATTGCTTCCTGTTTCAAGTGTACCTTGCAAATAGGCCGAAACAATTTCTTCCGGCTCATCCGACGATGCACCAACGATGACTTTAATATCATTTTGGGTAAACAATTGCTGCGCTCGCTGGCCCATTCCACCGGCAATGATGACATTCGCGCCCTGTTCGTGCAACCATCGCGGCAGTACACCCGGTTCGTGTGCCGGCGGCGTCAAATCTTCCCGGCTGGTAATCTCTTTTGTTTCTTCGTTCACATCGATAATTGCGAACTGCTCACAATGACCAAAATGAAGCGTTAATTTTCCCTGTGCTAACGGAATCGCTATTTTCATTTTGTTCTCCTGAAACTAGGGGTTTTAATTCAATTTATCTATAGAGCCTGTTGCGCAATGATTCTCGAATCCAACCGCTGGATTCGATGGATTTTTGGGGCAGACGGCCCGATTCTCTGTTTCCCATACAACCTCTGTTAACTTTTTTATATGTAAAAATAGGCAAAATGTCCTAAGGGTTACTTTTATGATTTTTTACCACTTACGGAGCTTTTTCTGAAAGTGGCATTAATTCACAATCGCCTTTTTGATGCTATTATAGCCGGTTTTTCACCTTATTCAAAGTGCGAAAGCTTACCATTATTCATTCTTCATTAATCATTTTACTTCGGTGCATACCGAACAACTTCAATATTTTCCAGTGTTACCAGACCGTCTGTAATCATTTCATCAATCTTTGGCATTACCAGGTCGATGTTTTCTCTCGTGTCAACGCATTCGATTACCATCGGCAGATTCTGACTGAGTGCCAGCAGATGTGTCGAATGTAAATGGCTGTTGGCGCCAAATCCCGCAATACCGCGAAGCATCGTTGCCCCGGCGAGCTTTTCCTTTCGCAGCATGTCCATTACGGCCTGATACAATGGTTTTTTCTGGTATTTGTCCTGCTCACCGATGAATATTCGCATAAGCGTCTGTTGTCCTTGCAATACTTTCATTATGCAGTTGCTCCAAATAAGGTTCGTGCCAGTATCAATCCTGTGAGGGTCGCCCCCAGTCCGATGAGCAGATTGGCGCCGATATTCGCGATTGCCAGCGTCCAGACGCCATCTTCAATATAGCCGATGGTTTCATAGCTGAATGTTGAAAAAGTTGTCAATGCCCCCAGAAAGCCCACGGCCAGAGCCGTTCTCGCTTCTGCGGACAATCTATCGCTAATGAGTCCAAAATGCATCAAGAATCCCAATAAAAAACACCCTACTGCATTGGCAATCAGTGTTCCCCAGGCAAAACCGCCCCCCAAGAGGGCATATCCTGCCCGGCTAAGACCCCAGCGACACACCGCCCCCATCGCTCCGGCGACCGCAATCCAGATGAGTTGAAGCATCGTTATCTCCAGTATTTGAAAACATATTTCAAATCGATCTTATAACTCAATTGTCACAATAGGGTCAAGAAAAGAAAAAATAATCCTTATTGTCAGATATTGGAAATTTATATTTGCAATATCACCTGTTTTGATATAAAATCAAGATAATAGTTTGATGTGCGCAGATGGGGAGTCTGCATAGAATCATGAACCGAAACTTGAGGTTAAGTACCCCGTGAGGTAAGGGATTATGGAACGAATACGGGACGAAGCAACGATTGAAAAACTCAAGCAGCTTAGGCAGAAGCTGATGTCTCCGGACATCTCGCGTGCCAGAGTCGCGGGGTTTCAGCTGTCATGGCTGCAGGAAGATGGTATGGCGGTTTTGCAGGAAGCGCTTTTCGGAAACTACTCACAGACCGCCAAAAGAGCCGCCGCTTATGGTCTGCGCAGTATGCGGGGCAGGATGAAAAAAGTTGCAATTGAGGTGTTGGAAAAGGGCATGACTCATCAGGACTCGATAACCCAAAAAGTGTCCAAAACATCGCTGGGACTCATGCGTGGCGAAATTACCATTAAGCCCCCTAAACGCAAGACCAGACCTTACGGCAAAAGCCCTCAAAA
>JAGGWF010000078.1 GCA_021157685.1 Planctomycetota bacterium
CGTTTCAAATTGTCCGGCACACGCTACCATCATCAATCCTTATCGCACTCCCCACGGCCAAGCACAGCTTGACCGTGCCACACCACCATTGCAACTCCGCTTCTAATCGTCAATCCAAATTACCCCGTCCACCCGTCGTCTTTAAAATTGAAAATAGTATCTTAGCAATTTCATCCGCATCTGCAAATAAACTCTTAAATTCTTCCATCGAGATATAATCTGTGTCTTTCAATAGGGATAACCAATACTTCGTTTCTAAACTCTCCTTATAAGCGATTGACATTTTTGAAGAGAAATCGTTTTTGGAAATCGCTCCATTGGCTTCGGCAATATTGGCTCCTATCGATGTTCCGCATCGCAAGATTTACTTTGACAAAACATTTTCTTTTTTGCTTTTACAGAGATGCTGGTAGAGCTTTACCATGCGTATCGAAAAAGGATAAGCTTTCTGGTAGACAAGACTTCTTTTATGATCTTCCATAATACTTCCTCTTCAGACCACTGGTAACTCGCTTTGCCGTATAGCCCAAAACACAATCCGTTGCCTGTTTGACTTGTTCTGTCTTTGGCAGCAAGTCGATAATCGCCTGCAGGTAACCACGGTCGTGGATTTGTTTGAGCGACCAATCAAAATAGATATCGTACACCCAACCGAGCTGCATCAGCTTAGCGTCATTGATGGTTTTGATTTGATCGTAATGGATCAATTTATGGTCCATTAAAGCATCGATGATTTCAGGGTTGCACTCCGGCGAGGTAGAATACTCAATAACCTCCTTACCAAAGGCCTCCGGATCTTTCGCCAATTGACGATAATACTTGATCAGCAAATCAAAAATATCAATTTTGTCCGCGTCCCGAATCAACTTCGCAAAATGCATCGTTCGCTCGTCCAGCGTCGGCAACTCCTTAACACCATGAAACTCAATGGCCTGTTCGACAATCGCCCGTTCATCATCCGGAAAATCCGCCAGCACATCATGTTCAGCCAAAACTTTCAGGGCCAGCAAACAATGGTTTTCGCTGCGCTCATCTTTATAAGTGCGATAGATCTGAATCTGCGGAAACCGCCCCACATCGTGCAGCAGCGCAATGGTCTCAGCGATCAGCGTATCATTATCATCCATCTTCAACGCCTCGGTCAACTGCCGCATCTCCTTACAGACACGATGCGTATGACATTCCTTAAGCTGGACATGCCTGTCCACAAAGGCGTCATCTTCTGTATGAAAGTCGGCCACAAAATCCGTGAACCATCTCTTTAATGTTTTAAGTTGAGCGTTCTGCATTGATTCCCTGTCATAATTTAAACGAGCCGCCCATCATATCGGCCGCATCCAACTGTGTCCACAAAGCAATTGGTAAATCATTTTTTCTGGAAATGTTCGGGCAAATTGAGTCGATTCTGGATATATTGAATATTCGATTGTGATCCGCACATAAAATTAGGAATGACGAAACAGTGAAGGATAAATAAAGATGCCGACCGTCGAAGACATCACGGTGCAAAAACCAACCGAACAGGACATCACCCATTGCCAAACCTGGCCGATCTGGACCTGCGGGGTCAGCGAGTTTGAATGGGAATACACCCAAACCGAAAAATGCCTGATGATCGAAGGCCGCGTTACCATCAGCGATAATCCCGACTCCGGCCGGACCGTTTCGTTCGGTCCGGGCGATTTCGTTGTGCTGCCGGACCGGCTCAAATGCTTCTGGAAAGTGACCGAACCGGTCAAAAAACACTATGATTTTGAATGACTCCCATCTATAAGGATTCATAAATAGCCCATTAACCCAGCCCACGGAAGGACTTAACATGTTTTCACACAAAAGGTTAAGAGAAATAACAGAGGGCAAAGCCAGCTCTTTAACGCTGTTACTTTTTGTCCTGTGCGCCTTTTTTTGCCAGCCGTGCTGCTTTGGCGAAAAAGCACAAACCTACGAAGAATCGGTCGTGATGGTCCTGGCAGTGAATCAGGAGTACGATTTCGCAACCCCCTGGAAAAAGGGGATGATGAGGCAGGGTGTAGGTTCCGGCTTCATTATTGACGGCAACCGGATTCTGACAAACGCCCACAATGTCGCCAATCAACGGTATATCGAAGTCAAAAAGCAAAATCTTGCCAAACGATACCCTGCACAAGTGCAATTTGTCGGGCATGATTGCGATCTCGCACTGATTACGGTTCCCGACCCGGATTTCTTTACAGGCACCCTGCCGCTGTCTTTTGGCCCCCTGCCGCAGATCAATTCGACCGTACAAACCTGCGGATTTCCGATGGGCGGACGGCAAATATCCATCACCAAAGGAATTGTATCTCGTTTAGAAACAACCACTTACAGCCATAGCCAGTCAAGCCGGCATCTGGTGGTGCAAACCGACGCCGCCATCAACCCCGGCAACTCCGGCGGCCCTGTCCTGCAGAACGGTAAGGTCGTCGGCGTCGCTTTTCAGGGTCTGACAACAGCGGACAATATCGGGTATATGATCCCTACCACGATTATTTCACACTTCCTGACAGATGTCGAGGACGGCACTTATGATGGTTTCGGTAAACTCGGAATCGCGCTGTTCCCCGGCCTGCACAGCCCTTATTATAAGGAATACCTGAAGATCCCCCCCGCCGAAGACGGTGTCGTTATTACCGATATTCCATTAAACAGCGTCTCATTCGAAAAGTTGCAGAAAGGCGATGTCTTAACAAAAATCGGCGATTTCAATATTGATAATGACGGTCGAATCCTAATTCATGGACTTTCACTGGGTCTGAGCGAGGCCGTAGATCACAAGCAGATCGGTGAAAAGATAGCACTAACCTATTACCGAAACGGACAAAAACATCAGCAGGAATTGTCCGTAGCGGTTCACACTCCCGTGATACCGTGGAACCTCCTTTACGACATCAAACCGGACTATCGCGTTTATGCGGGGTTAACATTTGTTCAATTGAACCGGAACTTTCTCAGTAAATGGGGCAGGAAGTGGGTTACTGAGATTCCATTTGACCTGAGATATCTCTTTTTCGAATGCGACCAACTCAATGAAAACCCACTGCGAAAAGAGTATGTCGTTATTTCAGAGATTCTCCCTGACGAAGTGAATGCTTACCTTCAATCCTATAAATACCATGTCATAGAAAGCGTTAACAGCATTACAATAAACAAGTTAGAAGATATTGACACGGCCCTCCAAACCGATGAAGATGGATTTTGGATTGTCAAATTCATTGGCAACGAAGCCCCGATGGTCATTGATGCCAACAAAGCCCGAAGTCAACGGGATGCAATAATGCAAAAATATCAGATCCCAATGGAGACAAAGACCCATGAAAAGGAATTTCTGTTTTAATGTCGTGTTTTTACTCTGCTCGGCCGTCTTAGGTAATTGTTTTGCGGCCACGGTGGACTTGTCTGAACCCATGAAGCAGTCGCTGGTCTATCTGGAAGTATCCAGCAGTTCTTACGACCTGTCTCAGCCGTGGAAACAAACGCCAATTTTAAAGAAATCCGGCTACGGTTGTGCGGTCGGTCCATACGAAATCCTGACGATAGCAGAAAATGTGGCAAACGCAACTTTTGTCCAGACAAGGCGTTACGGCGAGAATGCCTACATCGCGGCCACCGTTAAGAGAGTGGATTATGAGTACAATCTTTGCCTGCTCCAACTCGATAAAGACGCGATGAGCACCCCTCTGGCCCCCCTGTCGTTCAAGGAATCATACCCAAAGGGAAAACAGCTGACAAGCTATTGGCTGTCTTCGGGAAACCATTTAACAACCGCACGATCAACGCTGGACCGGGCAGAAATGGAGCGATCACGTGTTTCATTCGCCACTACCTTAACTTACTTCGCGACAAATGTCTCTCGCGGCTTCGGCGACGGCCAGGTATGCTGCCACGAAAAATATGCTATCGGTATCGCCGCCTGGGGCACAGAATCGGGTGCGGGAATCATTCCTTCCGAGATGATCAACCGATTCTTAAATGCTTGCGAACAAAAGAGTTATTCTAGTTTCGCAACGGCTGGCTTCAGAGCATCCGCCATGCTGGACCCGGCCATGAGAACCTATCTCAAAGTGCCGGACGACATAAAACACGGAGTGTATGTCAGTGATGTTTATAGCATTGGTACCGGAAGTAAGGAATTGAAACAAGGCGATGTCATTTTATCGATCAACGGGCAGCAACTCAATGCCTACGGCCGCTATGAGCATCCCGAATATAAACGCATCTCCTTTCACCATATACTCTTACAAACCGCTGACGGGAATGAAATTCCGTTTAAAATTGTTCGAGACGGCAAGATCATAACGCTTGACATCACAGCCGAAAACATTAAGTCCGATAATATGCTTATTCCGTACTATTCATACGGGAAACAGCCCGAATACAAGGTGATTGGCGGATATGTTTTCCAAAAATTAAATCGTGACTATATGGGGATGTACGGCAGCAACATGAGCGGCAAGGCCCCCCCGCACCTCTATCATTACCAAAGAGACCTTGCATTCAAGCCATCCACCAAGCGGGAGGATATTGTCATTCTAAGCTATGTCCTGCCTGCCGAGATCAATCTCGGCTACCAGCAGCTTTCGCAGCTAGTTGTTGATTCGGTTAACGGAACAAAAATCATATCCATGAAACATTTCGTCGAAACCGTAAACAATACCGCTGACGATGAAGTCATTAAAATCTCATTCGAGATGGACACACCCGTCCTAATCATCCCAAAAATGCACTTAAACTCCACAGATATGCAAATAGCCCAATCATACGGGATAACGAAAATGATGCACCTTGACGAATAGCATCACAAATTGAATTGATTCAAACAGGGGTGTTTCACATGAAACACCCCTGTTTTTGTAGCCAACACCCTGCCGCATCCTGTATCCGTCCACACTAAACAGAACCACAAATAGACACTAATACACACTAATATCGATTATTTTAATGCAAAAACCGATGAATAATAAAAAAGTTGCTTGCGCCTTTGTGTCTATTTCGCGTTCACTGCGTTTCTTTTTTTATCTGTTTTTTCCGTGTCATTCTGTGTATTCCGTGGTTTCTTCCTTTTAATTCGTGTTTATTAGTGTTCATTCGTGGTTCCTTACGCCGAAAACGGGTTCAATAATGTTTCATGTGAAACAGTATTTTCAAATTAGTTCTGGTTTTTTGTGATTATTTTTGTATAAATAATTCGATAAGAGAAAGGAAGCTGTTTAACTCATTGTATGGAGGCAAAAATGTCAGCAACAAAAAAAGTCAAAAAAACCCATCTCGGGCGCGGCCTGGAAGCACTGCTTGGACCCATGACGAAACAAACCCCCAATCACAATAAAATCGAAACCGTTTCTAAGTTTCCGCCGGACCCGCAACTCCAGCTTTCCAAAAATGAGCTTTCGATCGACCAGATTGAAGCCAATCCATACCAGCCAAGAACGGTCTGGGACGAGCAGCAGCTTGATAGTCTGGCGCAATCCATCAAGGAGAACGGGATCATTCAGCCGATCATCGTGCGTAAAAACACAGATGGCTATGAAATCATAGCAGGGGAGCGTCGTTATCGAGCGGCCTGCATGGCAGGGCTGGACAAGGTACCGGTTCTGGAGCGGGAAGCAACCGACGACGAGATGCTCGAATTGGCGTTGGTCGAGAATATCCACCGCACAGATTTGAATCCAATTGAACGAGCCAAGGCCTATCAGCGGTTTATTGACACCTTTAATTTGAGCCAGACAGAAGCTGCAAAACGGCTCGGAGAGGATCGGACAGTTGTTGCTAACCACTTGAGAATACTAAGCTTACCAATAGATATTAAAGATATGTTATCGGACCAAAGACTTAGTATGGGTCATGCAAGGGCGATCCTTGCCTTGCCGAGCGACGAACTTAGAAGGAAGCTGGCCAATCGTGCGATGGCAGGGCGCCTGAATGTACGGGAGGTCGAACGGCTGGTCAGAAAGCATCTCGAAGGCCAGTCGGAAAAGGTTGCTCCTATTAAGGAAAAAGAGGCCCATATTATAGACTTAGAGCGACGTCTGCAAACACTGCTCGGCACCAAGGTCAATATCAAACCCAATAAACGCAGCCATCGCGGCCGGATTATCATTGATTACCACTCAATTGATGAATTTGACCGGCTGACAGAGCAAATGGGGCTTGCCGTCGAGGAATAATCGCCAAGGTAAGCAAAAGGGGGACCGGTATGTTCTGCCAATAGGCAGATTGTACCTGTACCCTTTTTGTAAGAGGGTACGGAAAATTTTTCTTGACAAAAGCATGGCTGTTTTCGTATAATCACCTGTTCGACACCACAAGAGGGTGATTCTAAAATTGCCGACAGGAAGTAAAGAACTTGTAGGAGAAAAAGGGAAAAGTGACAAAAACGCCGAATAAACCGTGTTCAGTTCTTAATCTTATTCAAAAAATAGGTAACTGTCCCGAATGGCACTGCCGTGCCTGAGTTGGTGATCGGCGGTTCCTTGTTAGTGATTGCCGAGATCTTCGAGGTCTGTATTTTGGGGCCGGAATCTCACGCCTGTAGCTGCCCATGGCAGGTATAGATCGCTCCAAAGCTCTGCTGTAGCCAATGTCCCGACAGGGATTGTCCGTCCTCTATTGGGATTGCCCATAAAGTTATCCCTGCCCGGCCAAGCATCCTGCCGGCAACGGTCAGGTTTCTCTGCGCTTCGCTCGCCACTTCTGGCGTGGGCATTGCATGAGTGGGTAGCGATGCCGCCGGCGTTTCAGGACGCGCGGTTCGATCCGTCCCGGCCGGTTGGCCACTTCATTGGCGGCGATGGAAGCCAGAAGATGTTTCTGCAGGGCGGCCGCATCCGTACAGGATCCGGTTGAAAACAATATCCAGGAGGTCAGGACATTTTGACAGGCCAGCGTAAACCCCAAACGACGCGGCTGTTTGTCATGGACAGCAGCCGCGGTGGCAATCAGTTTGCGAATCAGATTGTAGGCCAATAAGGTGACCCATAGTTCGCGATACACCATCTCCGGACTCTTACAGCGAAGATGATCCAGATTCAGCGTTTGCTTGATCTGTAAAATATCCAGTTCGACATTCCACCGAAACCCGTA
>JAGGWF010000050.1 GCA_021157685.1 Planctomycetota bacterium
ACCTCATTCCGGTTAACACTAAAAATGACCATTCCCCCGCGAATTCCTGCCCGCGCTGCGGGACTGCCGGGTTTGACCTTAACGACAACAACGCCGACGCCCTCTTCAGCCTTATATTGGTCGGCCGAAGCTTCATCAATTGTCTTGATTGTCAGGCCAAACTTCTGGCCAAGATCGGATGTATCCGCTAATTCACTTTCGGCTTTGGAGCCGACCTTGACGGTAACTTTCTTCTCTTTACCATTTCGAATAATGATAAACTCTACTTCTGTCTCCGGCGTGGTAAAACCAATAATATTCTTCAAGTCTTGTGGATCTTCAACTTTTTTATCGTCGATCCGGATCACCACATCATCCTTTTTAAGTCCCGCTTTATCTGCCGGGCCGTCTTCGGTTATGCTGGTAATCAATACCCCTTTGTTATTTTCAAGGTTGAAAAAAACGGCCATTTCCGCCGAAATCTCCTGCATTCCAATGCCCACATAACCCCGCTGAACTTTGCCGGTTTCGATCAACTGTTCCTTGATTGCCTTAGCCATATTGACCGGCACCGCCAGACCGATTCCCATATAACCGCCGTCCCCGGTAATAATCGCCGAGTTAATTCCGATGACTTTGCCGTCGAGATTCAGCAGCGGCCCGCCGGAGTTACCCGGATTAATCGCCGCATCGGTCTGAATGAAGTCCTGGTAAACATCTTCGCCTCTGTGCATGATATCATTGCGACCCAATGCACTGACCACCCCCACGGTCAGCGTCTCGGTCAGACCAAACGGATTGCCGATGGCGATCACCCATTCGCCGATCTCCAGTTCATCGGAATCACCCAATTCTAAAAATGGGAGATCATCGACATCTTTAATTTTCAATAGCGCCACATCCGCTTTGTCATCGGAACCGATCAGTTCAACATCTTCATATTTATTCCCGCCATCGGTGATGATTGTGATTTCGTCCGCATTGTCAATAACATGATGATTAGTCAGGACGTAACCGTCAGCGCTAATAATAATGCCCGATGCCTGTCCTTCACTGTATTGTGGTCTGCGCGGCTGTTGGCTGCGCGGAGAGCGGCGACCGAAAAACCGTTCAAAAAAATCGTCCTCAAAAGGAGACCCGGACCCGAAGCCGGATGTCTGCTGATGAACCTTGGTCCGCACATGAACCGCCACCACGGCCGGTGTTGCCTGTTTGGCAACGGCCGAAAAGGCCTTGCTGGTCTTGCGAAGTGTTTCGATACCGTTAGTGTCCACATCGGCCGCAACTGCCTGAGCACAAAATGTAAAAGCAAAAATAAAAAGAATCATACTATTGAATACACCTCTGTACATGGCCTTCATAATTTTCCCTTTCCTGTTTCTTTTTTTTGTAAAAATTAATAAAGAAAATACCTGACGAATAATACGATCCAAAGATTCATTTGTTCAAAAAAACAACTGCATTTTAGATAATAGAAAAAGCAATTCCTTGTTAGAGCCGACGGCTCGTTATACAGTAGCCGGGGGTGAAACCCCCGGTACATGTCCCAGTAACTTCCAAGACCCTAACGGGGCGATATGTCCATATCTATTTTTGTAGCCACTTTTGTATCGCCCTTTTAGGGCTACATAGGAACAAAAACCCCAATACCGGTGGTTATCACCACCGGCTATTATATTAAAGCCCTTCGGGCTTCATCATGCTATGAATCATCCGTCTGGTTCGAGCCGCTTTGTTCTGAATGGTCGTCGTCACCACAGTTCTCAACGGGAGCATCGTCGTTGTCATCGGCACTCTTTTTTGCCGCCTTTTCCTGTTCCAGCTTCAACAGGTCGGCGACTGTCGGCTTGTCCAGTGTTTTGCCGTCGAGGATCTGCTTAACATCTTCGGCGTCCAGTGTTTCATACTTGAGCAGCGCTTGGGTCAATGCCTCAATCTTATCCTTTTGGGCCTTGATTAGGTCTGTAACCTTTGCATAGGCCTCATCGATCAGCCGCTTGACCTCACGGTCAATGGCTTCAGCGGTTTTTTGCGAATACTCCGGCCCCATACTGTAATAGGCCTCCGGCCCGGTGTCCGGCGAATACTTGATCGGTCCCAACTCTTCACCCATACCCCATTCGGTAACCATTTCCCGTGCGATCATTGTGGCTTGTTTGATATCCGACTGCGCCCCGCTGGTAATATCGTCACAGAACAATTCCTCGGCCACACGGCCACCAAAGCAGATCTGTAACTCCGCAAGGCAAAACTTCTTCGAGTAATACAGGCGGTCCTTTTTCGGCAATGCAAAGGTCGCACCGCCCATCGGTCCGCGCGGAATAATGCTGACCTTGTGCAGCGGATCCGCATCCTCAAGTATCGACTGCACCAGTGCATGCCCGGCTTCATGATAGGCCGTCATCTTACGGTCCTGGTCATCCACTTCCCGGCTGCGTTTGGCCCGGCCCCATCGCACCTTGTCGCGGGCTTCCTCGAAGTCGGCCATTTCCACAAAATCCTTATCCTGCATACTGGCACTGATCGCCGCTTCGTTGATGAGCGCTTCCAGTTCGGCGCCGCTGAACATTGGTGTCCCACGAGCCAATCGCTCAAAATCAACATTCGGATCATACTTGACTTTTTTGGCGTGAATCTGGAGAATCTTCATTCGCCCCTTCAGGTCGGGCAGCGGCACCACCACTGTCCGGTCGAACCGGCCTGGACGGGTCAAGGCGCCGTCCAAAATATCGCCGCGGTTGGTTGCGGCCATTACGATAACCTGATCGTCTGTGCCAAAACCATCCATTTCCACGAGAATCGCATTGAGTGTTTGTTCCCGTTCATCATGGCCGCCGCTGGCAAAACCGGGGCCTCGTTTTTTACCGATTGCATCCACTTCATCTAAAAAGATGATACAGGGTGCGTTTTCTTTGGCCTGCTTGAACAGATCGCGTACGCGGCTGGCACCAACACCGACAAACATCTCCACAAAATCACTTCCGGCAATGCTGAAAAACGGCACATCCGCCTCACCGGAAATGGCCTTGGCCAACAGTGTTTTACCGCAGCCGGGAGGCCCCACTAACAATACGCCGCGTGGAATGCGTCCGCCAAGTTTTTTGAATTTTTTGGGATTTCTCAGGAACTCGATAATCTCAGCAACCTCATCCTTGGCCTCCTCGATACCGGCGACATCATCAAATGTCATCTTGGCTTCCTTGCCCTGCATTCGGTGCTTGCTGCGACCGAAGTTCATCAGCATCCCACCACCGGCTTTCATGTTCCGCAAAAAGAAGAAATAGACCAACCCCACAATCAGAATCAACGGCAGCGAATTGACCAACAACGGCACCACCCAGCTTTCGCCGGTACTGTCATATTCGGCAACGCCATTAGCTTCGAGCAATTCCGGAAAGTCTTTCGGCAACATCTCCGGGGCATAATGCACTTCGTAAACCTTTGCCACGACTTTGTCACCCTGATTCAGGGCCTCGACGGCCGCGTCCGTTAATTTTCCTTTGATCTTTCGACCAGATTCATTTAATACCGCTGTTTGGACATATCCCTGCTTAACATAGCTCACAAACTCAGAAAGCTTCAGCGGCTGCACACGGTCCATCTTCATTAATGTCATCAGAACAAACATAACGGCCAGCCCGATCAGAAGCCAACTGAACGGCCCCCGACTGTACTTGGGAAGCGGCGACTTGGGCCCAGTTGGTTTAAGCGGTTTTTTTTGAGGAGGCATTGGTTTTTTAGTCATAGTTTTTAGTTCTTTAGTTCTTAATTAAAGTTTAACGGCGTGAGAAAACCATTATATCAGCATCCGCCGACAGGTGGATTCCACATATTTGATATTTGCTCTTTAACAGGTTCTCATCTAAATAAGTTGGTTAATCATGTCTATTTATTTATCATAAGTCCTGTATTTTAATGCTCTTAGCCGGTTATTGCAAGCCACTGTCTTCCAGGTCTTAATACTTAGTATATAGTAATCACTTAACAATACTCGATAATTTATATTTACTGAAAAATGGGTTCGTTTGGTTATTTCGCGTTTTTTACAGCTAAACATCGATTTCCAATGGTAACAAGTTTCAGTCAGTGCTCTTTTACCTATTCCACAAAATGGGTTCGTTTGGTAATTTTATGTTTTTGGCGTTGGATTTCATATCCATGTACCTGACCAAACCCGGCCTGAGTCAACCAGACTCCAATGGAACCTATCCTGACTGCCATACAATCATTGTCAAATAATTGATGCATCTGAGATTTCACAAATAAATATATCTTCCAGGTCTTGATAAATTATCGTCCTACATCAATTCATCTTGAACATTTAACCTATGCGTTGATAAGTCCCACCCACTTCATTGGAGTTGAACCCTTTAATATTATTCTACCACGGCGTTTCCATCAATTCCACAACCCGAACGGCCACTTTATTTACGGCTCGGTTAATGGAATACTCAAAGGTTTGTCCCATCGGATCCGAATAGCTGCTCGAAGCATAAACTTTTTCGCCATCGATCAGCAACCGACCGGTTTTCAGGTCTTTCCAGGTTACCCGAACATTAACAAGCGTTTCCTGCTCAATCGGCCTCGCTGAATAACGGTCCGTCGCCAGCACACTGGACCGGATGCCCAACTGCCCGCTGAGGACAGAATCGGCGATATTTCTGTCGGACACAATCTTATAAGGGGTTTGCGATTCAATGCGTTTACAAATCGCATCGGTCAGCACAAATTCGTGCCCGCGGCGAAAGCTCGTCGTATCGAACATCTCCACATACACCGTCTGCACCTGCTCTGGATAGAGCCAATCGTTCTGATACCCGCCGCAACCGGCCACCGGCAACAGAGCCGCCGCAACGACTGTAACGATAATGAAGATCAAGCTTTTTTTCATACGGTTGACCCTTTATTCTTGTGTGTCCTGTTTGTCTTTCGACGCCAGCAACGGCTCGATCCCAAACCAACAGTCCAGAAACTTCGTTGTTCCGTTCACCGTTCGCCGCCGCAGGTTCATCTTAACCGGCGAAACCGCATCCGGCACCAGCCGGGCCTGTGCCATTTGGGCCGCCTTGCTGTCGGGCCATTGGGCCAGCACCTTCTGATACGACTGGTTGGCCGCATCCAAATGGTCCGTCCGTTCGTAGTAAAAGCCCGTTTCGTATTCCTTGTAGGCCAGTTGCTCGGTAATCAGAGCAATGGTTTCGGCAATTTCCAGCCGTTCTGCATCCTGCGGATACCGCGTTTTGTAATCCTCGAAATAGGAACAAGCGCTGGCCAGAACCGTCGCGTCATACGGAGTCCCATCATATGAGGCATGAAGGGATTGAGCCATCCGCAACACGGCTGTCTGCCGGGTTTGGCCGGTGGGCCAGCAGTCCGCAATCTCCTGCCATGTATAATAGGCCTCTACGAATTTTTCCTTGCGTTCCTGATTTTCGGCCAGTGTCGTCAGCGCCCGCAATGCAATCGGTGCATTTCCGGCCCGGTCCGCGACATCCCGCATCAGCCCGACGCCGGTATCAAACGCCGGCAATCTGATGATCTTTATGAAGCTTCGCTTTTGACCCTGCAGATAGGCGGTTCCAATAGAGTAAATCCGCTCCAGTGCCGCCGGCTGCAAAATACTGACCGGCCAGGCATCAATAAACTTCTTGTATGCCGTCGCGGCTTTATACCACTTGGCATTGGTATACAGCTTTTCAGCATCCAGATAGGCCTGTATCTCAGCACCTGCCATCTCAGGAAAATCGCTTTTGAGTTGCTCCAAGGCCTTAACCACATCAGATTTCTTACCGGTCAAAAGCTGCTGCTTGATCTTCGACATAGCCAATAAATACTCACCCTCAGGTGTATCGGCCGCATTTTGCCAGCTGTTTTCACCGCTGAGATGGTAGGTTTCAGCCGCAACAACGGCCGCCAGAAGTGACAGTGTCGCCAAAACCATCCAAATCCATTTGACTTTTGAAACCATAAGTACTTCCCTGGAATACAGTTAATGTGAATCGCCGGACAAGGCCCTCAATATAATAGCCAATCATCCATATTTCTTCCAAACCACATATTATATCGATGTTAGGGCCACTTGCAACCGAATGTTGCGGCTTTTTAGCTTTGGCAACCGGTGGCACGGTCAAACTGCGTAGGAGTTCAAGCTTTAGCTTGTTCGCTGACACACTAAAGTGTGAACTCTTACAACAATGGTACCACTAATCTGTAATCCCAAGATCGTCTTTGGTAATAATACTGTCAAAAACCTGACCGGCGGCTTCAACATTTTCACGGCCGCCCTGCTTGCGATCGATAACGCAAACGATCTTTTTGACGGTCGCCCCGGCCTCAGTGATGATCTTGGCTGCTTCCAGCACCTGGCCGCCGGTGGTGGCGATGTCCTCAACCAGCAGCACAACATCGCCGGCTTTAAGAACGCCCTCAACCATTTTGCTGGTGCCGTAGTCCTTTTTGCTGTTGCGAACGATGATCCACGGCAGGTTGGCTTCCATCGCCGTCGCCGCGGCCAGTGCCACCCCACCCAGTTCCGCGCCTGCAATCAGCGTAACATCATCGGTCAGATGCTTGCAGAATTCTTTGCCAAGTTCCCGCAGGATGTCCGGCTGCGTCTCGAACAGATACTTATCCATATAATACTTACTGCGTTTGCCACTGCGAAGAAGAAAATCCCCTTCCAGATACGATACTTCTTTAATCCGTGCCGTGAGTTGCTGTTTATCCATAAACGGACTCCATATAAAAAAAGGTTAGAGTTTTCTGGGATTAGTATATTAGCTGAGAAACAGAATTACTTCAAGTCAAAGAAATTTCTATACAAGTAAACCCTTAACTGTATAATGTAGTATATATAC
>JAGGWF010000013.1 GCA_021157685.1 Planctomycetota bacterium
ACCTTAGGCTTGTTTCTGGTCGCCCAGGTCTTTGGAAGTCGTATGGTTAAAGCTGGCCGTGGATCGATTATCAATATTGGGTCACTCTATGCCGGGGTTTCGCCCGACGAGCATTTCTACGATCACATCCCGGGTTTTCTTAAGCCGCCAGCTTACGGTGCTTCCAAGGCTGCGGTAATCAATCTGACCCGATACCTGTCCACGCATTGGGCCCCTCATGGGGTGCGGGTCAATGCTCTTTCTCCCGGTGGCGTACTAGGGGGGCAGGACGAGGAATTCAAACGCAAATTTTGTGATCGTGTTCCTATGGGCCGAATGGCTACAGCTGAAGATCTTCATGGACCGTTACTTTTCCTGGCATCACCGGCGTCGGTCTATGTGACCGGGACTGAACTTATGGTAGATGGAGGTTTCACAGCCTGGTAATTTGGAAAGATGTTGATTTCGAATGACAAATGCTGCATTTAAGGAATCCTGCCAATTTTAAATTTAGTCTTGCGTCATCCCTTGAATGAAAACAATTCATGAATATAACAATCAAGAGGAGCTGAAATGAATCTGAAAAACATTTCTGACATAATCCCCAACTGGATCAACGGTGAAGAGTGTGCTGCAGTTTCGGGGCAAACTTTTGATAAATTGTCTCCGCACAATGGTCAGAAACTATGTCAGGTTGTCCGCTCAAATGGAAACGACATAACCATAGCTATTCAGGCTGCCAGAAAGGCTCAGCCGTCCTGGGCAAATATGACGCCCGTGCAGCGTGGTGACATTCTGCACGATATCACTTTAGCTATGCGCACCAACCGGGAGGAGCTTGCGGCCATTGTCGCTGCGGAAACCGGGATGTCTGTTAACGCCGCTCTTGGTGAAGTGGGTGGTGCCATCGCCCAAGGGGAATTTATGGCCGGTGAAGGGCGACGGTTTTACGGTCGTACCACCACTAGTGCTGTGGCCAATAAATACAACATGACCGTTCGTCAACCGTTAGGTGTCGCCGGACTGATCATTGCCGCCAACACACCCATTGCCAATGTGGCCTGGAAAGTATTCCCGGCCTTGCTGTGTGGTAACGCTGCGGTGCTCAAAGCTGCCGAAGATACACCGGCAACGGCCTGGTATTTCGGTAAGATTGCTCACGAAGCCGGTCTGCCTCCAGGCGTCCTGAACATTGTCCAGGGCTATGGCCAGGAAGCAGGTGGCCCTTTGGTCGCTGATCCGGATGTGGATGTCGTCAGCTTTACGGGTTCCACGGCCGTGGGCCGCCAGATTGCAGCTGTCGCCGGTCAAAGACTGGCAAAAGTATCTCTGGAGCTGGGTGGCAAAAATCCGTTGGTGGTCTGTGATGATGCGAATTTGGAAAACGCAGCTAAGTGGGTGTTACTCTCGGCATTCAGTAACGCCGGACAGCGTTGTGCGGCGGCCAGTCGTATTATAATCTTTGACAGTGTTTATGATCAGTTTCGTGACCTGCTGCTGGAAGGTACCCGCAAGCTCACACTCGGTCCGGCTAATGATGATGACTTCGGGCCGGTGATCAATGAAAAACAGCTGAACAACATGCTGGCCGCCATTGAACAATCGCGGAATGAGGGTGCAACTATTTTAAGCGGTGGTGAGCGGCTGACGGATGATTCCCATGCCGGAGGCTTCTACATGGCGCCGACCCTGATAGAGAATGCCGATCCTCACAGTCAGATTTCGATCACGGAACTATTCGGCCCCATTGCATGTCTGTACAGAGTTAAGGATTTTGCAGCAGCGCTGCAGATGGCCAATGATTCTCCGTACGGATTGACATCGTGCATTCATACCCGCAGCATCCACCGCGCTACCGAATTTACACAGAAAGTTCAGGCCGGAGTCGCAGTGGTCAATGCCGGAACCTATGGCAGTGAACCGCATATGCCTTTTGGCGGCTTGAAACAATCCGGCAACGGGTCGCGTGAGCCCGGCACGGAAGCTCTGGATGTCTATTCCGATATAAGAGGCATTTTTATTAATCTAGACCCGGAATTATTATAGATTTTCCCCTTCGAATAAACAGTGGGTACATGTATGCCTGAGAAGCAAAATACGGTTATTGCAATGATCCCTGCACGCTCTGGTTCCAAGCGCGTGCCGGACAAAAATATCCGTCTTCTGGACGGCCATCCGCTGATTGCTTACAGCATTGCGGCAGCTCTGCAGAGTAAGATATTTAAGACGGTTATCGTATCGACGGACTCGGAACGCTATGCCGACATTGCCAGATATTACGGTGCCGAAGTTCCTTTTTTTCGCCCGGAGAAAATTGCCGGCGACACCTCTCCGGATATTGAATGGGTTGAATATACACTTAAACAGCTTCGCGATACCGGACAGGACTATGACTGCTTCAGCATTCTGCGCCCGACCAGCCCGTTTCGACTGCCGGAGACAATTCAACGGGCATGGCAAGAGTTCCTCGCGCAGGAAGGGGTCGATTCACTACGGGCAGTGGAAAAATGCCAGCAACATCCTGGTAAGATGTGGGTTGTCCGCGGGAATCGGATGATGCCACTTTTACCTATGGGGCCTGCTGAGCAGCCCTGGCACAGCAGTCAATACCCATCGTTGCCCGAAGTCTATGTGCAAAATGCCAGCCTGGAGATTGCCAGAACCCATGTCGCTTTTGAAGAAAAAACAATTGCCGGAAATGTAGTGATGCCTTTTATGACAAAGGAATTTGAAGGATTTGATGTCAACAGTAATTACGATTGGAATCTCGCCGAGCATCTGGTTAAAACAAATCAGGCGAAATTAACTTCCATCCCCCAAGCCCCATATAAGATTTAGGAGAGATCAAAATTATGTTAGAAATTAAACTGATAACTGAAGCTGAATTTCAGCGGGTATTGAATGCGAACATCGATAAATATGCCCGGCTGGAGTTGCTCTCCGATATGTGTACCGCCAATACTCTGGCCACGGTAAAACGTGCCGGGTCCGGTCATCTGGGATCGAGTTTCAGCTCACTGGATATCGTTACCTATTTATACCATCATGAAATGAATATTACCGAACTGGGTGTCGATCATCCTGACCGCGATATCTACTTTTCATCAAAAGGCCATGATGCGCGCGGACACTATGCCGTTCTGCACGCACTGGGGCTGCTTTCCGAAGAGCGGTTTCAACATCTAAGGCGACTTAACGGTACCCACGGTC
>JAGGWF010000222.1 GCA_021157685.1 Planctomycetota bacterium
AAGTTCCTTGGGATCATATACAATACCCTGAAAAATGGTTGGGTCTTCGAAGATTTCCCAAACTTTGTGTTAGCAAGTAGTTGTGTGAAAAAATAGTGAAAATTGGAGTAGACTTTTAACATAGGAGACCGTCATGAACCGAACGATCCTGTCGATTCTGCTATCGCTGACAGCGATTGCCAATGCCGAGGTTATACCGGAAGACTTTTCGCTTGCAGGCACAATTGATAAAGCATTGCTTTTTGCGGTATCGTCCGGAACCAAGGTCAGACCAGACAGTCGGTTGTCTGACATCGGGCAAAAACGTCTGTTTATTGCCACTGCCCGCAACGAAGCCGAAGCGGTCCAGCTTGTGATCCGTCCGACGGTTGCGATATCCAACCTCACCGCCGAAGCCACTGACCTGATCGGCCCGGAGGGTGCGATTATTGGTGCCAATCAAATTGAGATTCTCCGTGTTCAATATGTCACGACCACTCTCGCCACCGATTCCAGCACAACGCCCGGCCAATGGCCGGACCCGCTGCCGCCGCTGGAGGCGCCGATTGATCTTGTCGCAGAAAAAAACCAGCCGCTGTGGCTAAGAGTCACCCCAGCGGCAACCACTGCCGGCGGGACATACACCGGCCATATCAAACTGGCCGCCGACAATTACACCGCCACGGTCCCCCTGCAAGTCCTCGTCTATGACTTTGTTCTCCCGGACCGTATGACCTGCACCACAGCATTCGGTTTCTCAGCAGGCCATGTTTTTAAGTACCACAATCTCACCGATCCAAAACACAAGCGGCTTGTGATCGATAAATACTTCGCAAACTTCGCATCCCATCACATCTCGCCATATAATCCCGCTCCGCTGAATCCGATCAAAACAACTTGGCCCGACATCACCCCGCCGCCTTCGCGCTTTTCAAACTGGGATAACATCCGCATCGTCCAAAATGAATCACACACCGGTGATTCATCCCTGCTCATCCATGACATCGACACCGAACACAACACCACCGTCACCTACAAACCGCTCATCGAAATACCCCCAAAGGGCCTTTCGTTAAACTTTGCCTGGCGGTCGGCGATCCCAGATCAACGATCACTGGTTACCGTTGAACACTATGACGCCGATGGCAACTGGATGTCCGGCCGCAACAACGACATCGCCATTAGCAGTAACGGCAAATGGCAGTCGTTCTCGCGCACCCTGAATGCGTTTCCCAAAAATGCCCGCTTTATACGCCTGCGTTTCCGCGCGGCCCGCTGGTCGGAATCAGGCGATCAGACCGGCCTGGTCTGGTTCGACGACATCGCTCTGATTAACCCGCAGACAAAAGAAGAACTCATCGAAGCGGGGAACTTCGAAATCGTCCGGCGAACAGAAAAACTTCTCTCAAGCGACAAACTCAAACCCATCATCGACTTCACCGCATGGGACACGGCCATGGCCCGCGCAATCGATCACTACAAATTCAATTCCTTTCGAGTCAATATCCCCGGCATTGGCGGCGGTACATTCCACGCCATCAACCCGCCAAACCTCCGCGGCTTCGGCGAAGACGAACCCGAATACTCCATCATGTTCGACTCATACTGCCGCCAGTTGCAGACCCACTTCATCGAAAAGGACTGGATCGACTATGCGTATATCTACTGGTTCGACGAGCCAAGCCCCGACCAGTACGCCTTCCTCATAAACGGCTTCGCCAAGCTCAAACGCTCCTGTCCCGACATCAACCGCATGCTCACCGAACAGCCCGAACCACAGCTAAACGGCAGCCCGAACATCTACTGCGTCATCTCAAATCTTTATGACCACGACAAGGCCGAAAATCGACGCACCCACGGCGACCGCTTCTGGTGGTACATCTGCACAGGCCCCAAGGCCCCTTACTGCACGCTTTTCATCGACCATCCAGCAACCGAGCTTCGCGTCTGGCTCTGGCAGACCTGGCAGCGCAACATCGAGGGCATTCTCATCTGGCAGTCAAACTACTGGACCAGTTCCGTCGCATACCCCGACCCCGACAGCCCCCAGAACCCATACGAAGACCCCATGGGCTGGGTCTCGGGCTATTCCACCCCACCCGGTACAAAAAAACCATGGGGCAATGGCGACGGCCGCTTCATCTACCCGCCTCCAGCCGCCGCAAATGCCAAAGCAGCAGGGCCCATTCTAGATGGACCGGTGGATTCGATCCGCTGGGAAATGCTCCGTGACGGCATCGAAGACTACGAATATCTAACTATCCTGAAAGAGCTTCTCGCCCAAAAAAAATCCAAACTAACCGGCGACGACATCGACACCTACACAAAACTCCTGACCATCCCGGAATCAATAACAAAGGACCTGACCCACTTCACAACGGACCCGGAGCCCATACAAATCCACCGCCACAATATCGCAACAACAATCGAAAAATTAAACCAGCTGTAGCAGCGGCTGCAGGTGGCGCCCGACTGCCTCAAACCCGGCGGACGCATCGGGATCATGAGCTTTCACTGCGGCGAGAACCGGTAGGTCAAACATGCCTTTGCCGATGGATGCCGCGACGGACTCTACACCGCCGCCAGTGAGATCCTCACGCCATCGCAAACCAAAATCGCGCCAACACCCAAAGCGCCGCCGCTAAGGAACTGCGTATAAATTCCGCTGGGCCGTGAAAGCATCCTGAACCAATCGGACGAGCACGACATCCAACTGGTGAAAACGCTACAAAAAAAATACCTTGTGTTTACACCCATTCGACGGATAATACCCGTAGCTGGCGGGCAGATTATAATCCGTGCCGACAGGGGAATGCAAAATTAATGGAGGCGTTAGGATGTACCTGATTGGTTACGACATAGGAAGCTCATCGGTCAAGGTGACACTGCTGGAGGCGGAATCAGGCAAGACGACCGCCGCGACTTCGCCCGCCAATGAGATGGAGATCGCAGCACCGCAGCCCGGCTGGGCCGAGCAATCTCCGCAGACCTGGTGGGACAACGCGGTCATCGCCACACACAAAATACTGGCCGATTCAGGTATCGACCCGGCGGACATCAAGGCCATCGGCATCTCCTACCAGATGCACGGGCTGGTTCTGGTTGATAAGGACCAGCAGGTGCTGAGACCGGCGATCATCTGGTGTGACAGCCGGGCTGTTGAAATCGGTGACAAGGCCTTTGAGCAGCTCGGCCGGCAAGAGTGCCTGGAGCGGCTGCTTAATTCACCCGGCAATTTTACTGCCTCAAAACTCAAATGGGTCAAAAACAACCAGCCGGACATTTATGAAAAAATTTACAAGGCGATGCTGCCCGGCGATTATATCGCGATGAAAATGACCGGTGACATCACGACCACGCCGTCGGGTCTTTCGGAAGCAATCCTGTGGGATTTCCAGGAACAGCAACTGGCCGATTGGGTGCTGGAATACTTCGAGATCGATTGCAATCTGATCCCGCGTATCGTGTCAACATTTTCGATGCAGGGCCAACTGACACGAGCCGCTGCGAGCCAACTCGGCCTGGCGGCCGGTACGCCCATCACCTATCGAGCCGGCGACCAGCCCAACAACGCCCTGTCGCTGAATGTCCTCAATCCCGGCGAAATCGTGGCCACCGCAGGCACCTCCGGCGTGATCTACGGCGTCGGCGACAAACATGAATATGACGCAAAATCACGCGTCAACACATTTGCCCATGTCAACCACAGCGACACGACCCCCCGTTACGGCATGCTGCTGTGCGTCAACGGCGCGGGCATTTTGAACCGTTGGCTCAAACGGAATCTCGCGGGCGATCTGGATTATCCGCAGATGAATGCACTGGCCGCAACGGTCCCTGTCGGTGCCGAGGGTCTGACAATCCTTCCCTACGGAAATGGGACCGAACGCACGCTGAAAAATGAAGATGTCAGCGCCATGGTCAGCGGCTTAAAGTTTAACACGCACAACACGGCCCATCTGTTGCGAGCCGGACAAGAGGGGGTCGTCTTTGCCCTGGACTACGGCCTCGACATTATGCGTAACCGGGGCATTGAAATTAGCACCATCCGGGCCGGCCATGCGAACCTGTTCCTAAGCCCGCTGTTTGCAGAAGCCTTCGCGACGACGACCGGCGCAACCGTGGAGCTTTACGATACCGACGGCGCGGCGGGAGCCGCACGGGGTGCCGGAATTGGCGCCGGACTGTATACCGATTTCAAGGATGCGTTTGAAAACTTAAAATGTATCGCCGTGATTGAGCCAAATACCAAACAGACCAAGGCCTACCGCCAAGCGTACCGGGCTTGGCTGGATGTTCTCAGCATCCATCGCGAAACTGAAGAATAAATATAAAAGCAACCATGAACCGGAGAAGAGAATGAAAAGCTATTTCCCTGAAGTCAAAAAGATTAAATACGAAGGCGCGGATTCTAAGAACCCCCTGTCTTTTAAGCATTACAATCCTAAACAGAAACTCTTGGGCAAGACCATGGCTGAGCATTTTCGGTTTGCGGTCTGCTACTGGCACACCTTCAAGGGCCTCGGCACCGACCCGTTCGGAGGGCCGACCATGCTGCGGGATTACAATACCTCTAACGATCCGATGACCATTGCTGAGCAAACAATGGACGCGGCGTTTGAATTTTTCACCAAGCTCGGTGTGGGTTTCTGGTGCTTCCACGACCGGGACATTGCCCCCGAAGCCAATACGCTCGCCGAAACCAACAAGCGGCTGGATAAAATCGCCAAGCACGCCAAGAAACTCCAGAACGATACCGGCATTAAACTGCTCTGGGGTACGACCAACGCATTCAGCCACCGGCGGTTTATGTCGGGGGCGGGGACGAACCCCTCGCCGCAGGTCTTTGCCTATGCCGCCAGCCAGATCAAGAAAGCAATGGAGATCACCAAGTACCTCGGCGGAGCGGGCTATGTGTTCTGGGGCGGACGCGAGGGCTACGAGACGCTGCTTAACACCGATATGAAACGGGAACTGGACCACCTGGCGGCCCTACTGCAAATGGCGGTGGACTATAAAAAGAAACTCCGGTTCAGAGGCCAGTTCTACATCGAACCCAAGCCCAAAGAGCCAACCAAGCATCAATACGATTTTGATGCGGGTACTTGCTTGGCGTTTTTGCAGAAATACGACTTGCTCAAGCATTTCAAGCTGAACATCGAAGCCAACCACGCCTCATTGGCCGGGCATAGTTTTCAGCATGAATTACAGTTTTGCGCTGACAATGGTATTCTCGGCTCGATTGACGCTAACCGGGGCGATCTGTTCCTTGGCTGGGATACCGACCAGTTCCCCACGGACCTGTACGATACGACACTGGCCATGTATATCCTGCTCAAAGACGGCGGCTTTACAACCGGCGGTCTGAACTTTGACGCAAAGCTCAGACGCCAGTCCACCGATCCGGTCGATTTGTTTTACGCCCATATCGGAGGAATGGACGCCTTTGCCAGAGGGCTTAAAAACGCGGCGAAGATGATCAAAAACAAACGCTTTGAAAAGGCCGTCAACGCCCGCTATGCGGGATGGAACAGGACGCTCGGCAAAAAGATAGAAAACGGCAAAGTTGGCTTCGAAAAGCTCGAGGCCTATACTTTGAAAAACGGCGAACCCAAAATCACCAGCGGCCGCCAGGAGATGCTGGAAAATATACTGAACGAATATATCTAAACCAACTCTGGATTTCTGACCGAATCCGTGTTAATCTGGGGTCCTGAAGCCAGGACTAAAAACTGAAGACTACATTAAATATTCTGATCACCGCCGGCGGGACGCGGGAATATATCGACCCGGTGCGGTTTATCGCCAACGCCAGTTCGGGGCGGATGGGGTATGCGCTAACCCGTGCGGCAATCAAAGCGGGACATAAAGTTACGCTGATCACCGCGCCGTCGTCACTGCGGCCACCGAAGAACGCAACCGTCATTGATGTCGTAACCAGCGGCGAAATGTTCAAGGCGGTGAAGGCGAACTTCGCGAAATGTGATTGTCTGATTATGGCCGCGGCGGTGTCGGACTATCAACCCGCCGCAATCAGTAAAACGAAAATCAAAAAAGAACAAACCGTCCTGTCGCTGGATTTGAAACCGACGAAGGACATTCTCAAGTGGGCCGGACGCAATAAAAAACGAGGCCAGATGATTGTGGGGTTTGCTCTGGAAGATACCGACATCCTGAAAAATGCCGAAGCGAAATTGAAGAAGAAAAAGCTCGACATGATTATCGCCAACGAACCCGCCGCCATCGGCGCGAATAAATCAACCGTCCACATCAAAATAACCAGCGGCGATTGGCAAACGCTGAAAAACATCCCTAAGACAACCCTCGCCAAGCGGGTCATTGGCATCCTTGAGGCAGCAATTCCGCAACTTAAACTTTTTGTGTCTGTAAGTCCTTACAGGTAAGCATTTTCGCATTGATTTCCACAAAAACCAAATTCGCATTCGTTTTTTCTTGACTTTTCGTGCTCTTGCTGATATA
>JAGGWF010000122.1 GCA_021157685.1 Planctomycetota bacterium
GTGTAAAAACGATTCGTAAGGTAGGTGTTCAGGTCAGGATAATCATAAAACTCTTCGTCGATACGATAGTCCACTCCCTCAGTAGAGTTGAGATAGTCATGAAAAGAGCCGATCCCAAAATATGTACCGCCGTCACGCACTGTCTTATTAAGTAAAAAATGCTCTACTTCCATTGCATAGTTAGCCACGGTAACAGCATGGATACGCCCATCGAAGAAATGGATCGTTGGTACGCCGCTATCGGCCTCTGCTGCAATCGTAAGGCTTATGTCACTTTGCCTTATGCCATCGTAATCGCCCACGCTATTTTGGGCAACTTGAGAGCCGTTTATGAAATGTCGCACATCGTAATTGGAGCTGTTCTCTTTGACTCTTAGAGCAACATGATACCATTTTCCCGCTTCGATAGTACCGCCTATAAGCTCATGGTTCACATAACTGCCGCCATTTGCAATCCTGATAAGAGACCGTAATTGACCATCCTTTATCTTCAGGGAAAACCCTTTATAACTTTGTGTATTACTAATCAAAGTTCTATAGCCGCTTACCGCGTCCGCTAAAAACCAAGCCTGAACAGTGAATGAATCATCTCCGCCGTTGTCATTGGTATTATGAAGGTCCGTTGCGCGGATATACTCCGATGAGCCGTCAAAGTCGGCCGAGAGCATATCATTGAATCCAAACCCGCGGTCAATTGAGTTGATGTCGGAGGAACTTGAATGATCAATACCGCCTACAGGGTCAATGGGTGACACCCATGAGGGGCGACTGCCGCTAAAAGCTCGATAACGGAACATGGTTTTGCGGCCGTCAGGCATGTAAGCGACGACGATCGTGGAGATTGTAAGTACTATCAGGACATGGACTAACTGCGCAGACACCTTGGATATTTTATGATGAATCACTTTCTTTCACCCTAAATAAAAGGCGGTTCAATTCCAAAAAATTGGTTGATATTTACCGAATCCCATCTTCTCCAATAATGATAAACAAAACGCATCGAATTGTCAAGCAAAATTTACAATCGGAGGGGTCAGACAGAAAACACCGATTAAAATCGGTAGAGAGTAGAGAATGCAAGAGTGGACTCACAATGGGTTATCATAATCGCTCATTTTAGTTTTGTAGAACTCTTGCGAAAACGCTTCTGGAATGGCGTCGTTTTGGACAACCTTGGGAGCAAAAAAACACCAAACAAACCCAATTTTGATGTGGGCGCGTAAAAAAAAAGGAACGCTAGTCGCATTCCCTCCAATAAAGAATCACTTATTTCCCGCTCTATGAGAGCAGATACACTAAACCGCAACATGCTGCTTGGTATGCCTCTTTTTGACGGCCTTATGCAGACTCTTGAGCACATACTTTTCGACGACGCTCTCCCAGCCCATATGACGGGCCAATTCGTATCCGCTTTGCAGTATCTGGTTAAACTCTGCATCATTCTTGGGCAATCGGGCACAAATCTCCAGCGCGATCTTTTCGCTGATCTTGTGTTCGATCCGATCGCGAAAACCCGTATCGATTTTCAGCATCTGATCGATATCCATTCCCGCATCACCATTGATGTCTGTATAGTCGGCAAAAATAACATTGGGAATAGTTTCAGTTTCCGCAACGGTCTTAACAAACCCCGCACAACCACAGACATTGGTCAACACGCAAATCCCGCCGAATGTCAGCGGTTCAAGCTGGGCGATCCCGAACGGTTCATAAATACTCTGGCCAAACTCAACATCACTGCCCTTGCGGATATCCATAAACTCCATATCCGCAGGCATCCGATGGCCGCAGGCCTGTGGGTCGAAACCAAACTGGTTGATGAAAACAACCTTGATGTTTCGGCTTCGCGTATTGAATTCCTGGACGCCGGCATAAAAGGCCGCTTCGCCGCCGGACAAGTCCGGCATCCCTTCACGATGCGCCACTGGCCAGTTATACTCGGCTTCCATCTGATGAATGTCCCGTTCTCTGCGGCGGTGTGTTTCCGTACTCAGAACAAACAATACAGCTGTTTTACCCTGTGCGCAAAATTCCCGGTCCATGTGTTCCAGAACTCGCAGATCTCGCCACAGGCCCTTGCTGGACACCAAGCGGGTAACATGCGTAAAAATAAAGTCCGGCTTCCAACCCAACAGATTTTGACTGTACAGCCGCAATTTATCGCGGGATTCGTATTTCTCCGCAAGCGAGATGTCATAGGCAGGGATTCCATTGTATGTTAGATCAATATCCGAAACCCCGAACTCCGGCGCCAGAAATTTTAATTCATCGACCACGCAGTCACCAACGGCCAGGATGTTGTCACAATATCGCGCCGCATTGACCAAGGCATATTTAAAGAAGTGGCTCTGGTCGCCGAATACATCGTTGACATACAGGTCCGTATCGCGGGCCTTTTCCAGCACATTATAAAACATCGTGTCATGGCCGAGATGCTCTTCGACAATCTTCCGCATCGGAGCAACTTCGTGAGCGTAAAAGACCGTCTTGAAATCATACGAATCCAGCGTCGCGGCCAGCGCTGTCGGCATTCCCATAAACTCATGCGCGACGATGATCGTCGGCTTATTCTCTTCACACGCTCCGATGGCCTTGAGGGCCTCGACGGCGGGCACAGCCAGGCGAACCCACTGCTCATAATCCCAAAGCCACTCGTACCGGTCGCTGCGAATGCCAAACTCCCGGAAAAGACCTCCCTTGAAATTGTCAATGGGCTTTTTCTCCATCCGTGTTACATCGATCAGTAAAATCTCCGGCTGACTGGCCAAACCGTTCATCGGGTCGGTAAAACATCTTCGTCCATAAATAATTTCCACGCCAAACGCATCCTCAATCCGGCGGAAATGATGATGATAATTGCTGCGAACCAATCCATCCAGAGAAGAGTACAGAACTTCGCCTCCCTCGCCCAGTCGATCTGAAACACCGCCCTCGGTTGAAAAAAGAGGACAAACCAGAACGGTGCGCCCAACTTGGTCATTGTATGCATGACTGGTGAACATCCCCTCGAGAACCGCTCCGATCCCCCCGATTTTTCCTGCCGCTTCATGAGTAACATGCACCACTGTTGGCTTTTGATCCATTATTGTTATCCTCATTTGTTTCTTTTCCACTGTTATCCATAACTACGCCGCCGAAATGACAGAGTTGGCCTGTTCCTGTTAAAATATAGGATACAAAACACCCCTTAACAAACCTAATATCGGTGTTTTCACGGTCCAAAGATGAAGGGGGTTATTTCGGTTCGTAAACAATGGCTTTATCGGACAAGCAGAGTTGATTGATGGTTTCTCTGCAAAAAAACAAACCTCTTAGGATAAAATATCCTTATAATCGGCACAGTATTGTTTTCGCTGACAAACCTGACAGAATTGACCCATCCAGACCGAATCGAACTGGTTCATGATCGCTTCGATCATATCGGGATCCGTCGTGATAATCCCGGACTCAAAATTACGCCGCTTGGGCGACTTGGCTCCCATCCCCGCCCCGGTCAGATTGGCGCTGCCGCTATAGGCAAACCGGCCGTCGATAACCACACATTTGAAGTGTACCCGTGGACACAGCAACCGCTCCATCCCGCCGATGAGGTTGGGGTACTTGTCAAAATCATCCCGAAACCGTTTGCCTGGTTCCTTGGCATGAATCAGGCGGATCGAGACATGATTTTTGATAAGATCGGACAGCACTTTCAGAAACGGAACTATCCGCCGGTTTGAATCCACATGCAAGTCCTTGATATCGCTGGTGCCAATCCAGACAAAATCCAACGCTTTCGGCACCCGCTCCTGCAAGACACGCTCATAGATCTGACGATCTGTAATGAATTCCGTCGCGGTCACGAGATTACTCCATCACCTGCGCGAATGCGGCATGCAGGTTATCAATGATATCCGTAGCGATCATGCCGACCTGGCCGTGGAGTGCCGAGGCCACATCACCAGCAAAGCCATGGACAAATACGCCCAGCACAGCCGTATCGAACAATGCCAAATCCTGCCCGGCCAGTGCGGCGATAATACCGGTCAGCACATCCCCGCTGCCAGCAGTCGCCATGCCGGGATTACCGGTAGTATTGACATAGATATGCCCACTATCAGCAACAACCGTCTTGGCTCCCTTGAGAACGACGACACAGCCCGTTTTTTCAGCGAATCGAGTTGCACACTCGGTGCGATCATCCGGCATGGGCTCACGAAAGACGCTTTTCCACAGCCGTTCCATCTCACCCGGATGTGGGGTCAGGACGACGGCAGCCTTTTTCTTTTTCAGCCAACCGCCGGGACCGCCGCATTGCGACAACACATTCAGTCCATCGGCATCAATAATCAGCTTCAATCCCTCGACCGCCAGCAGAGAAAGTAATACATCTTTAACGCCCGGACCCGTTCCAATACCGGGACCCAATGCAACCACATCGTTATCCGACAGATGCTTGGCTAATTCCGTCACGGCCTTTGAGGAAAGCTGCCCGTCGTCATCACTCAAGCCAATGGTGGTATAACACGGATCCAAAGCAGCGACAACCGGTTGAATTGCTTGCGGTACTGCAATGCGTACCAACCCCGCTCCACTCCGCAGTGCCGCCCTGCCCGCCAACGCGGGGGCCCCACTGAAACCGACACAGCCGCCAACGAGCAATACCTTACCAAATGTTCCCTTGTGGCCATCCGCCGGTCGCTTGACAAGACTTGGAACCTCTTTAATATTTTTCATTTATCGTACCTTTTCGGAACAATTCGATTGTCGCATGAATCAGGTCTGAGTCAGCCAGCTAAACATTTTATCTAAAAAGTCAGGCAGTTGCTCATGCCCATAATCGGGATAGAGGACCATCTTTTTATTACAGGTCAGTTTGTTATAAACCGCAAATTGTGTCGAGGGAGGACAGATATCGTCTCTCAGCGTAATGGCTATAAAAACATCCGCTTTGATCCACTTGGCCATGTGCTGGATATCGATATATCCCAGACGGGTAAAAATCTGATCTTCCCGCTGGTGTGTCGGGTCATGCCGTCTGAAATAATCACGAATCTCGATATAAGCCCCGGTACAAAGGTCCATTTCCCAGACCCGTTTATAATCACATAAAAACGGAGACGCCGGAGCGGCTTTTTTAATCTGCGGTACCAACGCTGCACACGCAAGCGTTAAAGCACCACCCTGCGAACCGCCCATGACGCACATTTTATTTTCGTCCACTTCTTCCATATCCATAACAACCCGAGCCAACATGGCCGTATCCAGAAAAATTTGTCGAAAGGCAAGCTTTTCTGGCTCGTCATCCAGGCCCCGAATAATATGTCCATGAAAGGTTGTCCCTGTCGTAAGGGTTGCATCCTGCGATTTCCCGCCCTGTCCCCGGCAATCCATTGCGGCAACAACATATCCCTGCGCTGCATACGCTAACAACTCCACCCACTGGGGAGAGGCGCCTGAATAACCATGAAAACATAAGACCGCCGGACATTGTCCCGCCTTGGCCCCCTTGGGCGTGATGAGTTTTGAATAAATCCGGGCATCGTTCACCCCGGTGAAATACATGTCAAAGCAATCCGCAAACGAACAGGAAAAATCGGCGGGCCGCAATTCAACAGACGGATCCGTTGCATTCATTTGCTCTAACCCGCGTTGCCAAAACAACTCAAAATCATCAGGACACGGGTTTTTGCCTTGGTACGACTTTAATTCCGAAATCGACATATCAACAACAGCCATCATATACTCCTATATAAATGTATCGTTCAATATTTTTTAACTAAACGCTGTCTATTCCATCGATTTTCATATTGATCAGACTGGCCGAATAAGCGGCACCAAAGCCATTATCGATATTGACAACCGTTACACCGGAGGTACAACTATTGAGCATCGTCAGCAACGCCGACAGGCCCTCAAAGCTGGCGCCGTAGCCGACGCTGGTCGGTACGGCAATCACCGGGCTATCCACCAATCCGCCAACTACGCTGGCCAGGGCCCCTTCCATCCCCGCCACGACAATCACCACATTGGCGGCGCGAAGTTGCTCGACATTTCCAAGCAATCGATGAATGCCCGCCACGCCCACATCACAGATTAACTCGACTTTCTGACCCAGCATGTGTGCCGTAACCCGGGCCTCTTCGGCCACGGGTATATCAGCGGTCCCGGCAGTAACGATCACGATATGGCCCGCGGGCGACTCCATCGGCTTTTGCTCCAGCACGATCATCCGTGCATCCCGTTCATACCGCACACCGTCCAGCTTGGTTATCCGCTCAACACCCTCATACAGAAGTCCATCCGCCCTCGTCGCAATGACATTCTGGCCCGTCTCGGCCAATTTCTGAAAAATCGCCGCTACCTGCTTTTCCGTCTTGCCGGGGCAGTAGATTACTTCCGGAAACCCGCAGCGGAGTGTACGATGATGATCGATCTTGGCAAACCCAATATCCTCAAACGGCAGATGCCGCAGTCGCTGCACCGCCTCCTCAACATCCAGCGTTCCGTCTTTGACATTCGTTAGCAACTGTTGGAGTTGTTTTTCATCCATTATTGCGCCTTCAAGGTAGCTCAGGCATCCTGCCTGAGTGCTTTACTTTCCAAATTACAAAGCAGGATTGATTTTTGAGACCAACATACACCGGCTTTATCAATATTCATTTTAATGTATTCTCGATATTTTTCAAGCTGTCGGCTATTGCGTACTATATGATCAAATGTTTCGGCTTGCCAAAAAGACCCTGTCCGAGAGTATATTCTGTTGATTTTATTCGAAGTAAAGGATTTCCAGGAATGAAGTATTTTGCTCAAGTCATATCTCTGGCATACAATCAGCAAAACATGGATATGGTTGGGCATAATTACCCAATGATCCAGAAAGTATCGTTCACCATTGAAGTATTCTATCGCCTTCCTAACAATATTTGCACATTCAAGGTCGGCGAGTAAACATTCTCCATAACAATTATTCAGCCAAGTATTAGCTTTCTCTGAAAATAAAATCCGATACTCAACTTTGTCCTTTTCACTGTACGGTTCTGAGTGCTGCTGTTGCCACTGCTGCCTTTTTCGTCGGAATAGTTCCATTTTATCTTGCGGGATTGAATCCGCTGTCCGAAAGGTTACGAAATACAACTTTTCAGTTTGTTTCCAATGCGGAAGATTACGACGATTTACTTTCTTTGCAACTATAGGATTATAATAAATGTTTTTTGATTTTTGCTGCAATTCTATACCTCAAAAATTTCCAGGACATTCTGCTACCAAACGCCTCTTTGACGCCCCTAAAACTCAGGCAGGATGCCTGAGCTACCTTAATCTGAGGACGCTTTCGGTTCCAGGGTCAGGTCGGCGAATTGACCGGCTTGGTATTTATAATAGGCCAGCGAGGCAACCATCACGGCGTTATCAGTACAATATTTTTTCGGAGCAATCAACAACGAAAGATTGTTATTCTTACGCATTGCCTCCATTGCTTCTCGCAAGGCGCCGTTACAGGCTACACCGCCGCCCATCAGAACCGTTTTAGCGCCAATCTGTTTAGCGGCCCGGTGCGTTTTCTTTACCAAAACATCGATCACCGCTGCCTGAAACGATGCGGCGATATCAGCGACTTCCTGTCGGCTCATCTGCTCGACACGATTTTCGCCCTTCATATTCTGCCCCTGACAGTGATATAACACCGCCGTCTTGAGACCGCTAAACGAAAAATCCAGATTATCCCTGTCCAACAACGACCGGGGGAAACGAATTGCCTTCGGATTGCCTTCTTTGGCGATCTTTTCGATATTCGGCCCACCCGGATACGGCAGCCCCAAAATCGTCGCGACCTTATCAAATGCTTCGCCTGCGGCGTCATCAATCGTCCTTCCGATTAGCCGCAGATCAATCGCCGACTCGGCATCGTACAAATTGGTATGTCCGCCGGAAACGATCAGCGCTACCGCAGGCAGTTCGATGGATTCAGCCCCCAGCAGCGCCGACTGCAAATGCGCATGAACATGGTTCACCGCGATTAGCGGTTTGCCCCACCCAAAGGCCAGTGTTTTCGCCGCCGTCACGCCCACCATCAGGGCGATCGTTAGGCCCGGCTGATTTGCGACCGCCACCGCATCAATTTCATCAGGGGTTATCTGCGCTTTGTCAATCGCCTCAGAAACAACGGGCAGGATATTCTCCACATGTGCTCGCGAAGCAATTTCCGGTACCACGCCACCGTATATTTCGTGCAGCTTCACCTGTGAGGCAACGACCGAGGACTTGACCTGTTTGCCATTAGCAACCACCGCTGCGGCCGTCTCGTCGCAACTGGTCTCAATCCCCAGGATATAAATGTCCTGTTGTGTCAAAAATATCTCCTAAGTGTTACCCATTTACGCCCTTAGCTTATCCCGGACGCTGGATTCTGTCAACTTAATAGAGTTGTTTGATTGGGAGTTCACTTCTTGACCAGCAACCATTTTCCGGTTAGTATCCTCGATAAATCTTAGCAATCTATAGGAACCGAGCAAACAGATGACACAACCAAAAGACGCAGACAACACCGATTTTGAGCTTATCGAAAACGACATTCGGCTTAAGACCCTCACCAGCCAACTCAAAACCGCCTCTGTCGTCGCTCTGGATACCGAAGCGGACAGTTTTCACCACTATCGCCCCCAGGTCTGCCTGATCCAGGTTACTTTCGACGGGCACACATCGATTGTTGACCCGCTTGCGGCGCTCGACATCACCGGTTTTCTGAAGGAACTGGCGAAAAAAGAGCTGATTATTCACGACGCCGGATACGACTTGCGGATGCTCAAGGCCAGTTTCGGGTTTAAGCCCAAAAATGGTGTTTTCGATACAATGCTGGCAGCAGCGCTGTCGGGATTACCCAATGTGGGCCTGTCTTCCCTGCTTGAACAGGTGGTGGGGCTCAAGGCCGCCAAACATAACCAAAAGGCCGACTGGTCCAAACGCCCTCTGACCGAACATTTACTGCAATATGCCGCCGAGGACACCATTTTCCTTGCCCAAATCAGGGAGTATCTGGATGCAAAGTTGCACAAGCTGGGTCGTTCGGATTGGCATACCGAGTCGTGCCGACAGGCGGTCGCGGCGGCGGACATCGACAAAGAGCCGACCGATCCGGACAGCGAATGGCGGATCAAGGGGACGGGAACGCTGTCGTTCAAGGTCATGGCGTTTGTCCGTGAGGTGTGGTATTGGCGAGCAGCCATCGCCAAAAAGACCAACATCGCCCCGTTCATGATCTGCCGGAATGCGGACATCATCAAACTGGCCGACTGGGCCGCTCGAAAAAAGACGCCCATTGATTCGGCCCGTCATCTTCCGTTTCGGCCGCATGTTAATAATCAAAAAGCACTTCTTGCCGCAGTGCAAACCGCACAGAAACTAACCCCACAGCAGTGGCCGGGATCGCGCAAGTCCGACCCCTCCAAACGACTCTCGAAGACGATCCGAAACACCGTTAACGATCTGAAAGCCGAATGCGAAAAAATCGCCGACGAACTGGGTCTGAGCATGCAGTGGATTGCCTCCCGTGCGGCATTGACACGCATCGTCCTCGACAACGCAACAACAACCGAACAAATTCAAAAAAAGAAAATCCTGATGAACTGGCAGGCCAAACTAATCCTCCCCGCCATCCAACAGATTTTGGGGTGATGGAACAATACGACAGAACAAAATAAGAAACTGACCTATACTATTTTAAGGGATTTGATAATGTTAAGGAAGTTGATTTTTTCAACTATGACTCTCGTGTGTCTTGCGGGATGCAGTCAGGCCATGCTTGTAAACCGACCAATAGATCTGACCGGGACATGGCAATTTCAATTGGGACCGTCAGCTGCTGAGAATACGATGACGCCGCCCGCTTCACCTCTGGAACCTCCGGCAACCTTTAACGACACGATCCGTTTGCCCGGAACAACAGACACCAATCACAAGGGCATCAAAACCACCGGCAGCGTGCAGGGTACATACACACGCCGCTATCGTCATATTGGCCGGGCATGGTACCATCGCACCATCTTGATCCCCAAGGATTGGCAGGACAGAGATATCGAACTGTTTATCGAACGCGCCTTGTGGAAAACCACTGTTTATCTCGACGGACAGCGGCACAGCGACTGCGATTCACTTGCGACACCGCATATCTATAACTTAGGCCCGATTGTGCCGGGCACACATACATTGATGATCTGTGTTGATAACTCGATGATTTACAACATCGGCGATAAGTCCCACAGTTATTCCGAGAATATGCAGACCATTTGGAATGGGATGCTTGGTAAACTGGAACTTCGGGCCCTGCAAGCGGTACAGATTCAGGCCGTTCGCAGCCGGTTCAGTTCTACCGACTCGAAAACCGGGCAATGGGTTCTCATGCTTAACAATACAACCGGTAAGCCAACAACATGCTCAATCTCGTTCGATCTGACGGCTGCAGCAGAAGAAAAACGGACTTCGATAATTGAAGTCCTTCTCCAGCCGGGCCTGCAAAAAATAGTGTGCCCCCTTCTGGAGAATCTGACCCGTTGGGATGAATTTAAACCGCATCTTTATGATGCGCAGATTACGGTTCAGGCCGGACAGGAGAAAACCCAATGGCAAGGCAAACTGGGCTTTTGTCAACCCGGATCAGACGGAATGCACATCACGATCAATGGGCGGCCGACTTTCCTCCGCGGCAATCTTGATAATTGTCACTTTCCGCTGACCGGCCATCCGCCGATGGACAAGGCCGGCTGGTTGTGTGTATGGAACATCTACAAACAATTTGGCTACAACCATGTCCGTTTTCATAGTTGGTGCCCGCCTGAGGCCGCGTTCGCGGCGGCTGACAAAGTTGGGATCTATATTCAGGCCGAAGCCGGCGTCTGGATCGACGGCTGGATGAAAGGGCGGGTTGCCAGTAAACCGGAAGGGATTTCTGATAAAAACCCAGCCGTTCGCGATTTCGTCAGCCGTGAAATGAAACGCATTATTGACGCTTATGGACATCACCCCTCGTTCATCATGTTCTGCACTGGAAATGAACTTGGCAGCAGCAACTTTGAGACGCTTTCTGATCTCATTACTCAAACCCGCCAATACGATGACACATCGCGACTTTATAGTTGTTCAACCGCTCGCCGGTTACAGCCAGAGGTCGATGACTTTTTCGTCTCACACCAAAACCCTGCTGGCTCAATGCGGGGACTTCGCGGTGCAAAAACCGACTGGACCTATGATAATGTCAAACGCGGCGCTCCGAAAACCCCGCTCATCCTTCACGAACTTGGCCAGTGGCCGATCTGGCCCGCCTGGGACGAAATTGATAAATATACCGGTGTTGTCGAGGCCCGTAACCTTCAGGGATTTAAAGAATTAGCCAGAAAAAACCACATTCTATCACAAGATGCCGAGTTTCAGGCGGCAACCGGAAAATTTAGCGTCTTGTTGTATAAGGCCGAAATGGAAGGCGCTCTGCGAAGCAAAACATATTCCGGTTTCCACTCGCTTGGCCTTCAGGATTACATAGGCCAGGGTGAAGCAATGATCGGCGTCCTTGATATGTTTTACGATCTCAAACCGGGAACCATCACTCCAAAGCAATACCGGCAGTTCTGCTGTCCCGTCGTGCCGCTGGCTCAGTTCACCAAATACACATGGACCTCCGGTGAAACATTCACCGCACTGCTGCAGATCTCAAACTTTTCAGATGGTCCGATCGACCGTTCTATTGTCTGGAAATTGATCGCACAAAACGGAAAGACGCTTGATCAGGGCATTTTTGAAAAAATCCTTCCACAGGGTACGGTCACAGATCTGGGTCGGATTTCTTTACAACTCAATACCGATATCCCGCTTGCTTGTACGCTGGAACTGGCTGTAAAGGATACATTGTACAAAAACACTTGGCCCATCTGGATTTATCCCGCGTTACTAAAGATCGATACGCCCGAAACAGTCCTGGTCGCAGAGGGACTTGACGATGAAACGCTTGAGGCCCTCAATGCTGGTAAATCCGTCCTCCTGATGGCTGCGGATTGTATGACCGCAGCGAATACCCATCGCAATACATTCATGCCGGTTTATTGGTCCGTCAGCTTTTTTCCCGGTCAGAAAAAAACACTGGGACTGACTTGCGACCCAAACCATGCGTTATTTAAGCTCTTTCCAAATAATGGACACTGTGACTGGCAATGGTATGACATCGTCAAGGATTCATCGGCGATGATTCTCAACGATCTGCCCGCGGATTACCGTCCCCTCGTCCAGCCGGTAGATGATTTCCATCTGGCCAGGAAACTCGGAACAATCTTTGAATCAAAAGTCGGCAAAGGCAAACTACTGGCCTGTGTCTATCCGCTGAGAAAGCGGTTGAACAGCCCCGCCTGCAGGCAAATGTATGCAGCTCTGCTCGAATACGCCGCTGGCAACGATTTCAAACCGGAAACTGAATTACCGATTGACTGGCTGAAAAAAAACCTGACGCCTCAGACCCAGGCAAAAGTTTCTGATCAAAGTCCCATTGGGCAAATGAAGTGAAACCCGGTGGCAACGCCCACAAATTTCCACCGACCCTGAAAGAATCGAACAATTCGTCAATCGTCATTCATTAATCGAATCGTCTGCCCGCCGTTCCAACTGATAATTCGGCAGATGCCGCCACTCATCCATCGGCAGGTACCCCCTATAATTTAAGATCTTTAACTGCCTTTGGACCCATCTCCTGCAGGATTTTTTGAGTCTGAAGGATACGCCTTAAAAAATAGGCTCGGATATCTTGCTTGTAAGGACCTGGTACCAATTGAAAAACACCATCTTTGTCCGTATAGGAGCTCAAGTGTCCCGTTCGGCGCCGAAAATCTCTTCGGCTACGATCTAGTTTTCTGGCTTCTGGGCCCATATATTCAAATTCTTTTCTCAATTCCAATAGAGGCAGCATCCATTCTTTTTCTTCATCATTTTGGATCATCGCCACCATTGATTTATCCTCTTCGACTAGGGTGCAGACCCAGCAACCAAAACGACTTTTGCCGCAACTGGGCGTATTTGTGTCAACGACAAGAGGGCATTCACCATCGGCTGATGCACCCCTATACATGGTCAAAAGCTCTTTGTTATCATTATCCCACGGATTAGGTTGCTGCATCAAATATGTCCACACATCGTCATTGGACCAGCTTTCGATAACCGGTTTATCTATCTGGTAACGACACAGAGCTTCTATGGCCGAGAAGATGCAAACCTTAACACGAAGCTGATGAAAGAACTGCCTGGGGTATTTAATTGGGCACTTGATGGGCTGGTCCGGCTGACAAAAAAAGGCCGGTTCCTTGAGTCCGAAGCAGGGCTGGACGCCAAAGCCAGAGCCGAAGAACTCGGCTCACCGGTGATCTCGTTTGTGCGGGAATGGTGCAATCTCAAGACCCGGAAACAGACCCGATGCCAGGATTTATATGATGCGTATGTTGTCCAATCCTTAAATTCCTTGATCAACAGCAGACCCGCTATCGAATAGAGTTCTTTCGTCGGCCTGCCCATGGTGACGTCGAAATGTTCGCCGACGGCATCAACCGGCATCAATTCAAGGATGATGTGGCGAAAAGCACCGTGCCAGCCATTGAGCAGACGCCGGCGGGCTTTTTCGGTCAAAACGCTGTCGAACGGGTCGAAAAGCTGGGTTTGTTGTGGGGTTACAAGGTGCCGCATAATCGCTCCAAGTGTTTATTATTAAAGAGCTTATATTGTACGCGACCAAACACCTCTGTCAACACTAAAATA
>JAGGWF010000229.1 GCA_021157685.1 Planctomycetota bacterium
CGCTCATCTGGTGGCGACTCGTCCATTCGCCACTGGGGTTCCACGCATAGGAAATGTCAAACGCAGGCGACAGGCGCCATTCACCCCATCGATTCATGAGGAAGGCTATGTTCTTGACGTGATCATCACAATTGTGACCGACTACATTGAAAATGGCGCGCAGCACCTGCTGATCCATGTCCTTTCGAGGGAGTCCCATCCGCCGAATGATTTGGATCGCCTGCTCGTACGAATAGCTGGCAGGTTGCCTGTAGTCATAGTGAGCAATAGCCCCCAGGGACTGCATGTGCCATTTCCCGCCGTTCGCAGACCTATCAAACCTCTTCGTCATGAAGTGGCTACGGCCAGCTTCATGATGAAGGCGGCACGTCGTCATCTCGATGCCGGCTTCGACGGCCATTAGGTGATAGGCATACTCGATTTTACCGTAGCCCTTCGGGGTGACAATTTCTGTATTGCTACTGCTGGTGATTCCATCAAATTTCATTATCCAATAGTCAAAGCCCACTCCAGCCTCGACTTGGCCTGACCTGAATTCGTTGGTTTCTTTATTCCAGGCCAGAATTGCCTTAGCCCTGGCTCCGCCGGCTGAGGTCCCAACTCGGAGAATATCATTGATTGCTTCTCGGTCGTCGCCACCGGAGAAGACGCCGCTGAATCTGGCACGTTCGTCAAGGATCTGGTTTGCCAAGTCGACGAGACTTGCGACCTCAACTGCGCGCTTGCTGGTAGGCGGTCCGAGTGTGGCTGGCTGGAACTCGAGAGCCCCCATGCCGCGACTGCCGACATAGCAGAGACGTTCCACTGGATGGAAACTCGCTGCGGTTCGTCCCTGTGAAGCAAGCCAGGCGTCAATGATCGCGTTACCGTATTTGTCTGGAAGTGAGTCTGCAACCAATCCCGGCAGCCCTTTGAAGGTGTTCCGTGCAAGCGCAGGGAACTCATAGGGGAATTCGCCAAGCGGCATCATGAGCGGTGCCAACTGAATACCGCTGCGCAGGAAGTCAGGCGCGTATTGGAAGACCCCGATCTCCCTGTCTTCAAGCCAAGAGACAGCACCGATTACACTATCCCAGAGAACGACGCGTGCATCATTATTCATCATCGTTCTCGCCGTTACCCCATGACCAAGTTGGGAGTTCATCAATAGCTTTAGTAGGACGTGCGCGCTTACGCTCTGCGGCGCCCATGCCGATCCGTTCGATTGGTCTTACAGATGGATCCGGCAGTAGGGCTTCAAGGTTTTGTTGTATGTTAAGTGCCATCATAATCCGGATGAATGTATCCATGGAAACACCTTGGCCCTTTTCAAGCCGACCGATGGTTCGTGGCGAGACGCCGGCTTCCTCAGCGAGTTGTGCTTGGGTTGTGTTGCGGGAAAGCCTTATGCTTTCCAAGCGCTTGCAGAGGGCGGCTTCGATCTGATCACTCGTTGCTATTGAGAATTCGATGTTATAAGACATCTTTTGCCGATTAACCTCCATTTGCAGCGTCAATCAGTAATATATTGCCAATTAAATGACGTGTCAAGTGTAATGTCATAAATAGTAATTTATTACCAATTATTGCGATAATGACCCATTTATCGGCAAGATGTTACTGATTTTTCTATGTCGGTATGACCACTTATAAAGCAAGCTGCCTTAAGGTTGAGTTGGAAGTCGTCTCGATTCTTTATGGCTAACGACCTGCATCAGCCGCCGCGCCGATAAACTCGAACAAAAAAACGGGCGGCTATTCGCGGTCGGCTCTGTATGCTTTTGTTCGGCGCCTCTTTGCCGATAAAGTTGTCATTTTTTTCCTTTACTTATCATCGATAATCCTATTGCCACTCAATCATTGCCATTTTTTCCGCATTTCTACACGCCAAGCCTTGACCGCCTCTAACCCTTCGCTACTATAAATTCGCTGATCAATCTTGTTGCATGCAGAACAATAGCTGCGATTGTTTCGATTCCCATACTCAAAATCGGTTTTTGATTTGTTTTCCCCACATATTATGCACTGTTTATGCATTTTTTTCTCCTTGAAATTGGAATATTTATTATCACAAACAAACTATTAAAATGCTATCATTGCTTGTGTTCTTGCCATTATTTGAGACCAAATTGTGCTTTTTGAACAAGTTTATTGTTTTGAAACATAGCATTCATATTGCTACCATTACGGTTGACCCACTGATACATTACGGTTTCGATAGATGCCATATATTGATTTCCTTACATTTTATTTCTGGTCATTTCTTCTCCTTCGCAACCTATAATTGCAACAACCCTTTCATACAACATAGTATTTTGAACTTGCTTATATTCCGCAAAAGTTACAACCTGTTTTCCTATGCTCGGCATTTTGAACCCGGCCACAGGCTTTGAAGATGGGGTGATATAGTGGGGCAAGTTACCATCTATAAGTATGGCTTGGTTTCCTCCAGTTCCGATCATAATTGATAAAACAAAAGCTGCTATCCACGCCCAGAAATAATGCTTTTTTTGATTAAGTAAATCTGCACGTTTCCAAAGATATACGGGTACAATAAATACCAGCCAATTTACTGGTGACTTTTGTCCTGCGACCTTGAGCTTCCTTTCATCCAAAACTAAGCAGATAATATTTGCTATTATGTAAAGCAAAGTAAGTTTTGTCCCTGCAATTAGTTCAATAATAATTCCTAATATGGGAACCGTAACTACTGCCCAAATAAATTTATTGTCAACATCGTCTCCTGTAAGTGGTGGTGGAATGTTAGATTTTGGTTTTTAAATAAATTTGATAATGCAAAATCCTTTGCAAGTCTCCAATCTCCCTCGTTGCTCCAAACCTTAGTTTCTGGATTGATTATTCCAACTTTAGCTAATTCATGCATTTCTTGGTGGCTAACTGGACCGATTCGTTCTCCATTCAATGCGTAGTACCAACTACATGATTCTTTGCCGGATAGTGTTTCCTTGTTGGAATTATTTTCATGATCTATCTTTTTTGCTGGTAAGATAATAGTTGCGCCACATTTTACACATTTTGCGGTTTGTTCTTTGTTGGATAACTCAGAATATGAAATCTTATATTTTGCCCCACATTTGTCACAAATAATTCTTTTTTTACTACAGGAAGTGTTGCTATGGGGGACTGTTGCCACGTTAGGTTTACTGTAACCCCTTTCGCCTACCGGTATGTTGTCTGCGTCAAGTTCTTTTAATTTATTATCAGGGTTACGGTAAGAAGTCTTTTCGTTATTAGCCTTCCTTTTTGCGGCTTTTCTAGCTTTAAGTACCTCATGGGCAATACATGAATTTTTAGGAAAAGTCTCTTTTTGATAAAAGGTACAATATTGATTATTTGCTTTTTTTGTAAAGTATCGACAATCCCCGCATTTTTTAGGAATGGTTTCAGGGATTATAGAGGCTGTTTCATGTGGTGCATTAGACGATGTTTTCTCTTCTTTCACACTTGACTCCTTATTCATTCAAGCATCTCAAACTAATTTACACGCCGAACATTGTCAATAACTGGAAAGTTTCCCTTATATCAACTTATATCTTGCCATATTTTCCAGATATTCAGACATTAAGTACTTAAGATAGAAA
>JAGGWF010000006.1 GCA_021157685.1 Planctomycetota bacterium
ATACCAGGCCACGAAAATGTCTCGACTTCAAACCACCAGATGCGGTATACTTTGGTAACGTAGCGTAGCGTACTCATTTGTCACGCTTGAGAGTTGAATCCGCCTGCAATTTAAACAGGGTTTTCTTCAAAAAATGATTTCAGGATTGATGCACCCGCCAAAAGTCTGAATCGCCGACAAAAAACGGTGATAATGGGCAGAAAACGCCACCGTTTTTAGATTTTTTTGACTTTTGACGCAAGCATCAGGCTTGTCTAATCGGCGACAAATAGTGATATTTTGGCGATGGCTCTAATATAATAGGTTGTCTGCAGTGTCTGAAAATATGCGGCTACAGTTCACTGAGCCGCAGCACCTGATTGATCGTCAAATTATCTTCATCCAACCGGTTAAGATAGCCCATCACCCGGTCATATTTATGGCTCTGCCGGCAGGATTCGTAGGTCAGCCCATAGCACTGCCGACAGCCGAACAGTTTCCCCCCAGGCGGCAGATACAACTTGCCCACCCGATCTTCACACAGCACCCCATCGACCACAGCCGGACACAGAAACCAATACCTCACCCCGCCATAGAAATACGGCGTCGTCGTAATCGAAATATCCTGACCGGTAACAGAACTACCCCCACCGGTAACACAACCCCCAATTTCAACCCGCAAAGACCTTTTGTTACCGTTACCACCTGCTTGTGGTGTGATATTCACACATCCCGCATCCTCCCCAATTTCATTGACCCACCGAACCGAAAACACCTCACCGGAGGAATCATCATCAAACACCCCCATCATTTTCAATGTTCTGATGCTGAGCGTCCTGCACAGATCGGTATTGACCCTGCGCCTCATTGCATCAATCCAATGTCCGCTACCAAACCCACCCATATTATTTATCCTAAATCATTAAGAGGATTCGCTTATTTCCACGATTCGTAAAGTAAAACAGGTTAATCCGCATTCTTCCCCGCCGCATCAGCCAGCATCTGAATTGTTTTTTTTACATGTTCTGGCAGTCCATCCCACACAGAAATTAACTCAAAAAGTTCGCTCGGAAGGGCGTTTTGAAGGCATTCTGAGCATCCTTGTAAGTTTTCTTGTAAGAGGTGTCCGGAATTGCCATTAAGTCCTTTGTCTTCAATTGCTTGTGTGTTTTCCTGTTTGGTCTTGAAAACCGTTGTGCAGCGATGTACCGGGGGTTCGAATCCCTCCTCCTCCGTTCAATAACAGGCACTGACAACGACTGATTGTCAGTGCCTATTTTCTTTTCAGGAAAAGACTTATGAGTCTGGTCTAAAAAGTCCCAATGCAATCATTTTAACGGAAACGACCTGCGTTATTGGCTTAATATTAAAGGTTTGCGGTGACCGTTTTGCCATAAACCACCTTTTTGGAGCGGACTCACTTATGGCTACTGCATTTTCTTTTCAGGTTTCCATTTCCCCTGACCTCCCCTGACTGACCGTGCCTGCCATTAGCCGGCAAACGGTATGTTAGGGAAACTCCCATCCCTCTAAAGAGCCCCGACAGAGGCAGCATAAATCAAACAGGAATCTTCAGGAGACAATGTTCAAAGTAAGCGGAAATACCAGGATCCGGTAAAAGGACCCGTGCCCCGTCCGTACGGAACGGCTGAAAAGAAAGACCAGTCGTAAAGATAAAATCAACCGATTCCATAGTGTACAGTTGACTTTTTTGGGGTAATCTTTTTTAATACCCTCTTTTGACTACGAACTAAAAACGACGAAATACGAACTCTCACGGAGATACAATTGGCATCTGTTGTTCCCACTGAAAATTTGACGGATTCGCAAAAACAGGCGGTTTTTCACAAGGACGGCCCTTTATTGGTCATCGCCGGCCCGGGCAGCGGCAAGACCCGCGTTATTACCAGCCGGATTGCGGTGCTTATTGAGTCTGGCGTGCGGCCCTGGAATATTTGTGCGATTACCTTTACTAATAAGGCCGCCGAGGAGATGCGGACTCGCGTGGCCCAATCGACGACGGCTACCGGGGTGCATGTCAGCACCTTTCACTCGCTGTGCGTCCGGATTCTCCGGCAATATGCCGAGCAAGCCAAAATCCAGCCCAATTTTAGTATCTTTGACACCAACGACCAAAAACGAGCCATGAAAGAAGCGATTAAGGCTTGTCAGGTTGATGCGACCAGTTTCACTCCGGCCAAGATGCTCGCTGTTGTGTCCAATCTAAAAAATGACCTTCAAGACGCGGAACAATTCGAGGCCGAAGCGGATGATTTCTTTAGTAAAAGCGCCGCCAAGGTTTACAAACAATATCAGCAGATACTCAAGCAGAATAATGCGATGGATTTTGATGATTTACTGGTCAATACCGCCTTTTTGTTGCGAGACCGCCCGGATGTCCGAGAGGAACTATCCCGCCGCTACCGTTATTTGCTGGTCGATGAGTATCAGGATACGAACCGCGCCCAGTACCAGATCGCCAAGGGAATCGCCCTGGCCCATCGCAATATCTGCGTAACCGGCGACCCGGATCAATCCATTTATCGCTGGCGGGGGGCTGATATTAAAAACATCCTCAGCTTTGAAGTGGACTGGCCCGAAGCGGTGGTGGTGAAATTGGAGGAAAATTTCCGCTCGACCCCGAATATCCTCGAAAAGGCAGATGTACTCATCGCCGCCAATAGCAAGCGAAAAGAGAAAAAGTTGATCGCCACTCACCCTCGTGGTGAGGATGTTGAGATTGAAACCTGCGATGACGAATCGGCCGAGGCTCATGCGATAGCCGACAAAATCGAGGCTCTGATTAATGAAGGCAAAGACCCCAATGAGATGGCGGTGTTCTATCGTGTCAATGCGATGAGCCGTGGAATTGAAGAGGCCTTCGTCCAGCGGCAGCTTCCGTATCAGATCGTTCGTGGGGTTGAGTTTTATGCCCGCAAGGAAATTCGCGATCTGCTGAGCTATTTGAGGGTTCTGGTGAATCCGCAGGATGATATAGCATTTCTTCGAGCGGTGGCCACACACCCGCGCGGCATTGGCAAGACCTCTCTGGATCGACTCCGGCAGTTTGCCCAGAGTCAGGGGCAATCGCTTTATGACGCCGCTCTGAAGGCAGATCAGGTCGAGACCGTCAATCGCCCGACGCAGGGGCGCATTATTGGTTTTGCAAAAATACTTGGAAAGTTCCAAAGCGAAACGGAGCAGGAAGTGGCTCCTCTGATGGAGGTGTTGTTTACCGAAAGCGGGATGGCCGATGCGTTGAATAAAGAGGAAGATGCGGTCGAGAATATCAACCAGCTTATTAACTCCGCCGCGGAATATGACCAGCGAGCCGAAACACCGAATCTGATGGACTATCTCCAGATGATCGCACTTTACAGCGACAGCGACGCCTATGACGCCGAATCCGGTCGGGTCTCACTGATGACGCTACATGCGGCCAAGGGGCTTGAGTTTGATCATGCTTTCATCATCGGGCTTGAAGAAGGAATTCTGCCGCACGAACGAAGCGTTTATGGTGATGCGGACGATCTGGAAGAAGAACGCCGCCTGTTTTTTGTCGGAATCACCCGTGCCCGGAAGACACTGAACATATTATACGCACGAAACCGTGTCATTCGAGGCCAGTTTATTCGTTCCACGCCGTCTCAGTTTTTGTACGAAATTGGGTTTGAGGGCGAATCAGATGGATTCGACTCCGATTGGAACATCGACCAGACGCAGGACACTTATGTGCCTAAACACAAGCCGAAAAGCAAGCCCGGACAGGCCTATCTTGTTAATGAGCTTGTCGAGCACAAAAAATTCGGTCTGGGCCGGATTAAGGAGTATCTGGACCTCGGCGAAGACAGTATAGTCGTTGTGCGATTCAATTCTGGAAAAACCAAGTCATTGATGGTAAAATACGCCAAATTAACCAAACTGGAACGATAAGACTTTAATGACTCTTCGGGAGATTTAATATGTCGGAATCAAAGATATTCCTATACTTCAAAAATGTATCCGCCAAAGTCATCGGGGCCGAACATGGCATTACGGACGAGCAGTTCAAAGAATTAGCCAAAAAGACACTCCCAGCGATTGCCGAATGCAATAAACAGCGACAGGCCGGTAAAATTCCGTATCGGGATTTGCCTTACAATGAGGACTATCCGAAGGCCGTTAAGGCCGTTGCTGAAGAGATCAAATCTGGCGACTGCAAAAACTTTGTCGTTCTGGGAATTGGCGGGTCGGCTCTGGGCAATATCGCCTTGCAGACGGCGCTGAATCCTTATATGTACAATCTCGATGAAAACCAGCGAAAAGGCCCCCGGTTGTTCGTTTTTGACAATGTCGATCCGATGCAGCTTGGCAGTTTTCTGGAGTGGATCGGAGACAAGTTGGACAAGACGATTTTCAATGTCATCAGTAAGTCCGGCCGAACCGCTGAAACTGCGGCACAGTTTCTTGTGATTCGTGAGCAATTGATAGAAAAACTGGGCGCTGATGGGTTTGCCAAACAGGTCATCGCCGTAACCGATGCGAAAGCGGGGACGATGCGAAAGATCGCTGACGACTCCAAACTCCGCACACTGGTTGTACCGGATGGCGTAGGAGGGCGATTCAGTGTTCTTAGCCCTGTTGGACTTCTCAGTGCCGCCGTCTGCGGTATCGATATTGATCAACTACTAGTCGGGGCGCGGCAGATGGATGAGCGATGCTCGAAAGAGGATTTCTTTGCCAACCCCGCGGCGGTCAACGCGGCGGTGAACTGGCATTATTACAATCGCCAAAAAACGATATCCGTGATGATGCCGTATGCGTATGCCTTAAAAGATTTATCAGACTGGTATCGTCAGATTTGGGCTGAGAGCTTGGGCAAAACGCATAACCGGCAGGGCGATGAGGTTTTTGTTGGCCCGACTCCTGTGAAGGCGCTCGGCACAACCGATCAGCACAGCCAGGTACAACTCTACCGCGAAGGACCGAACGATAAACTGTTCACTTTCCTGCAGGTTAAGGAGTTTCAGACAGATGTAACGATTGGCGTGAATCCGCAGGTGGCGCCGGAATTGGGCTATCTGGCCGGGCAAAAAATGTCAAAGCTGCTCAACAGCGAAAAGCTGGCGACCGAATACGCACTGCTGCACGACAAACGCCCCTGTTTGACGGTTCTGTTTGACCGTATCGATGCTTCGGCTATCGGGCAGTTCATTTATTTGTTTGAAGTAACGACTTCTATTGCTGGATTGTTGTTTGACATTGACGCCTATGACCAACCGGCGGTCGAACTTGGCAAGGAAGCGACTTTCGCGTTAATGGGGCGAGAGGACTTTTCCGAGTTAGCAGAAAAAATCAAACCGTTTTCCAAAATCGATGATACATTTTTGACCTAACAACAGAAAGAGGATATTATGGATTATGCAGTGATTATGGCCGGTGGTACGGGCAAGCGACTCTGGCCATTAAGTCGGCAAAAACGCCCTAAACAGGTACTGGAATTGTTAGATGGCCAGACACTTCTTCGGAAATGTTTCGACCGGTTGGAAGGGATATTTGATCTGCAAAATATCCTCGTTTTAACGAATGCTGATTATGTTGACATTGTACGGGAAAACCTAAGCGAACTGCCGGCGGAAAATGTGATCGCCGAACCGGCCGTTCGTGATACCGCTGGTGCCATTGGGCTGGCGGCGACGGTACTGCACAAATATGACAGCAATGCAACAATGGC
>JAGGWF010000261.1 GCA_021157685.1 Planctomycetota bacterium
CAAGCAGAGCTTGACCGTGCCACCCGTAGGCACTCTTGCTACCTTTTTACTTTTCGAATGACTCATGGCCCGAATAGTTCGGCGATTCCTTGGTGATTAGAATATCATGCGGGTGCGACTCATTAACGGTGGCGGCGCTGGTGCGGACGAATTTGACATTTTTCCGCAATTCGTCAATCGTTGGGGTTCCACAATAACCCATGCCAGCTCGGATGCCGCCAACAAGCTGATACACATAGTTACTCAGCGTTCCACGATACGGTACACGACCTTCGACACCTTCGGGAACCAGTTTATCCCGTTCAGATGATTTATCCTGTCCATAGCGGTCGGCTGAACCCTGCACCATCGCCCCGATGGAACCCATGCCGCGGTATTCCTTGAACTGGCGACCCTTGTAAATCACCAACTGGCCCGGACTTTCTGCCAATCCGGCAAACAGCGAACCCAGCATCACTGACGACGCCCCTGCGGCAATCGCCTTGGTCATGTCGCCGGAATGACGAATACCGCCATCGGCAATGATGGGGACATTATTTTTTCCGGCAACTTTAACCACATTCATAATGGCTGTAATCTGCGGCACACCGACACCGGAAATTACCCGCGTCGTGCAAATCGCACCGGGGCCGATACCAACCTTGACCGCATCGGCGCCGGCGTCAATTAAGTCCTGAGCCGCTTCGGAAGTCGCGATATTGCCGGCGATGACATCAATCTTGAAATTGGATTTGATCCATTTGACCATCTCTATCACATTCTTGGAATGTCCGTGGGCGGTATCAACCACAACAACATCGGCTTCGGCCTCGATTAAGGCCTGAACCCGTTTCCTGTCTTTCACGCCAGCCGCCGCACCGACACGAAGTCGACCGCGACTATCTCGAACCGCATACGGGAACTGTTGAACACGGTCAATATCACGCATGGTAATCAAACCGGCCAACTCATCTTCCCCTTTGACCAGCAGTAATTTTTCAACCTTATGATTCCGCAGGATTTCTTTGGCCTGCTCCAGCGTCGTATCCGCCGGGCCTGTGACCAGATTCTCGGCGGTCATTACATCTTTGATCTGAACACTGTCGTCTTTGAGGAACTTCAAATCCCGACGGGTCAGGATTCCCACCAGTTTGCCACCATCGACAATCGGAATTCCAGACACATTTTGCTCTTTCATTAACTGCCGGGCCTCTGTCACCGATAAATCTGAACTAAGCGTAACCGGATCCTGAATGACCCCATTTTCCGACCGTTTAACTTTGGTTACTTCGCGTTTCTGGGCCTCGATGTTCAGATTCTTGTGAATGATCCCAATGCCGCCCTCCTGGGCCAATGCAATCGCCAGCGCGGACTCGGTCACCGTGTCCATCGCTGCGGAAATAATCGGGATATTAATCGTAATATTACGGGTCAGTTGCGTCGCGGTGTTGGCCTGACTGGGTACAAAATCACTCCGAGCCGGAATCAGCAACACATCGTCAAATGTAATACCTTCAGCGATAATTTTCTTGTCTAAATTCATACGATTCCTCCCTTTACGGGTTTAATAAATGCTGTAAACGGGGTAGTTTACTCAAGAAATGGCTCCTCGTCAAAGAAAATCCGAGAAGTAGATTCTGGCCGTGATTCACGGGCTGGAAGCCCATGCCACCATTACCTTAAAATCCTTGATAATGTTGTTGGGAATGTTATGATTAGGGCATAATCTGTGTTAAATGGCATCTTTAGGGCTTAAAATGAAATATATTCAGCAGGCATTAGAGAAATACTGGGGGTATAATGACTTTTTACCCTTTCAAAAGGAGGCGATGGGGTCTCTGCATCGCGGCCGCGATTGTATTGTCGTTTTGCCGACGGGCGGGGGTAAATCGCTGTGCTATCAGGCCCCGGCCATGGCAACTGCGGGGATGGCGGTGGTTGTTTCACCGCTGATTTCGCTGATGAAGGATCAGGTCGATGCACTGGTCGAATGCGGCGTGGACGCAATGCGGTTGGATAGTTCGATGTCCGGCAGCGAACAGGCCGATGTTATCGATTCGATTCGACAGGGCACGGTCAAACTGCTGTACCTGTCGCCGGAACGATTGCTGACCGATGGAATGATGAATCTGCTGCAAAACACAAAGCTGGCCTATTTTGCCATCGATGAGGCCCACTGCGTGAGTATGTGGGGCCACGATTTCCGACCGGAATACCGAAAACTGGGCCGACTGCGGGAAATATTTCCCAAAGTAACCATCGCGGCCTATACTGCCACCGCGACGAAGCAGGTGCGCGATGATATTGCCCGACAACTTTCTCTGAATGACCCCGCAGTTCTGGTCGGATCGTTTGACAGGCCAAATCTTAGCTATAAAGTCCAACCCAAAAAAAATATTGTCACACAGGTTTGCTCGGTTCTGGATCGATACAAAGGCGAGTCCGGCATTATCTACTGCATCCGGCGAAAGGATGTGAACGAACTGTGTCACGATCTTCAGGAACGCGGCTACAAGGTCGCCCCTTATCATGCGGGGATGAACGCGGAGGCGAGAAAACGCAATCAGGATCGCTTTATCAATGACGAAGTCGATACGATTGTCGCAACCATCGCGTTTGGGATGGGCATCGATAAATCCAATGTCCGCACTGTTATCCATACCGGTATGCCCAAGTCGCTGGAGAATTATCAGCAGGAAAGCGGCCGCGCCGGACGGGATCGGCTGGAAGCGGAGTGCTGCATGTTCTATTCCGGCGCCGACTACGGTATCTGGAAATTCCTGATGCGGGATATGCCCGCCGAGGCATACGGTGTCGCGATGAATAAACTCAATGGGATATACGCATTCTGCACGGGTACGGCCTGTCGGCATGAAGCGATACTCCGCTATTTCGGGCAAACTTTGGGGAAGGACAATTGTGCCGCTTGCGATATCTGTCTGGGTGAAGTGGACAGCGTCGAAGACGCATTAATCATCGCCCAGAAGATTCTGTCCTGCGTGGTTCGTCTTGAGCAACGGTTCGGCTCTGGCTATTCCGCTCTTGTATTGGCTGGCTCCAAAGACAAACGCATACTCGAAAATGGTCACGACAAACTGAGTACCTACGCCCTGCTGAAGGACTTCTCCAAATCCATTATTCAAAGCTGGATTGAGCAGCTCGTCGGGCAGGGGTATCTTGAAAAATACGGCGAGTACAATCAACTGGCTGTTACCGAAAAAGGACGCGGAGTGCTGAAGGGCCAAACAACGCCCCGCTTGATGAAACCTGCCGAAAAGAAAAGTACTCGTGTTTCCAAGCCGACCGCCGAATCGTGGGAGGGTGTGAACGCTGGTTTGTTTGAGGAGCTGCGAGCATTTCGCAGGCAAGAGGCCCACGAAAGAGGGGTACCGCCGTATATCGTCTTTGGCGACGCAACTCTTCGCAATCTGGCGAGGCAGCGACCATCAATGCCAAAGGGATTGACGAGCGTCAAAGGCATCGGCACTCAAAAACGCCAACAATACGGACGGGCCGTACTGACGATTATCGGCAAGTATTGCGAAAAACACCATCTCAAAATGGATGTGAGCGATGAGTTAGTACCCACTGATTTTTCAACTCAACGGCAAAGCCGTCCGAGCCGAAGCGACGCCAAGGAACGGGCCTTTGAACTGTTCACGCAAGGCCGCCCGATTCGCGAGATCGCCGCAACCATCAACCGCGCCGAATCGACAACGGTACAGTATCTGGTCGAGTTTATTCGAGCCGAAGGTATCTCGGATCCTTCGGCCTGGATCGATCAACAAACAGCCGAAAAAATCCAACGGGCCATTCGAAACGTCGGCAGCAAACAGCTAAAGCTCATCTTTGAACATCTAAACGGAGCGGTTGATTATAATACAATACGCATCACACTGGCCTGTTTAAGAAATCCCTAAATCATGCCCTTAGGAACTGCGACTAAATAACCTGTCCATTTCTCATCTCATCTTCACACACTCTTGTAACCGAATCTCAATCGCGAAATCCTCGACATAGAATAGCTATGCCTGCGGTTTCACTGTAATCGATTGCGACTGAATCTAATACAAATCTGAGCGATGAATGAACCGTTTATTTATACGCAGCCCCTTATCTTCATTCGGTGGGTTTTGAGTTCCTTGGCATATGCTTTAGCGCGGCCGTCGCAGAATTCATTCAATTGCGACCAGAATACCTTGCTATGGTTCATGTGCCGGATATGACAGAGTTCGTGCAGTAAAATATAGTCCTGCAGGTGTATCGGCAAAAAAGCAATGTTGATGTTTAAGCTGATGTTATTTTTCGACGAGCAACTGCCCCATTTGGTCTTTTGGCAACGAAAAGCGGCATGGCGGTACGGTAGGTTATATGTGTCCGAAAAACGCTCCAGGCGGGTAAATAGATTGTCTTGAATTCTGCTAAGTTCCTCCGGGGATAAATCCGGCTGTTCTATGTTTTCCGTTTGCCGCATCTTTGTCAGATGCTTTTGGATCCACGCCTGTTTGGATTGCACAAAATCTTTTGCCCGCTCAAGCGAAGTATTAGCGGGAACCGTTACAGTAACCGCCTGTGTTGGGGCAATCGTAATCCGCAAATTTTTCGCACGCCTTGAGCGACGATAACAAATACCCATCTGTTGAAACGCTGTACTCTGTTCGGTCAAAATGCGTCCCTTTTACAACACACATAAAGCATCTATCTTCCGTGCCTTTCCGTGATTTCCGTGGTTACTAAATCTATTGCGGGCGGGACTCCCGCGTTCCCAGTTCGGCTTCAAGAACTTCGGTGAGCGTGATGGTACCTTCGTAGAGGGCACGGCCGATGATGGCTCCGGCGACGCCTGCGGTTTTGAGGGTTTTGATATCTTCAACTGTTGTTACGCCGCCGGCGGCGACGATGGGCAGGTTGACCGCCTCGACAAGCTGCTTTGTCCGCTGAATATTCGGGCCGGCCAGCATTCCGTCTTTGCTGATATCCGTATAGATGATCGCGGCCAGCGGCAAATCGGCGGCCTGTTTGGCGAAATCGAGAATACTTTGCGACCCCTGATCCAGCCAACCCTCGGTCGCTAAGTTCGCACCCCGTGCATCGAGTCCCAAGACGAGCCGATTCGGATATTTTCGAGCCATTTCGCCAAACCAGTCAAACTGCTTGATCGCACTGGATCCCAGAATCAACCGGGTTACGCCCGCATCCAGCATGGTAACAATCGCCGCTTCGTCGCGGATGCCGCCGCCGAGTTCGACCTTCATCGGAACCTCTTTGGCGATTTTCGCCACACCCTCGGCATTAACGGGTTTGCCTTCTTTGGCCCCGTCCAGATCGACCACATGCAGCCACTGCGCACCGGCGTCATAAAATTCCTGTGCCTGGGCGACAGGATCATCCTTGTAGGTAATTTTTTTGTCGTACTCGCCCTGAATCAGACGAACACACTGGCCGTCAATTAAGTCTATTGCGGGAAGGATGTCCATTTTCAGCTTTCTATTTTATATTTTCAATTTTTGTGGCGCCAAAACCATCGAAAAATCAGCATTTATAGTAAAGCAGGAGCTACCAAAAAAACGAGGGCGTTTACCGTCATCGCATCGGGCGGCTTGCGCCGCCGCGCTTTTGTTTGCTAAAGTTCGTAGAGTTCTTTGCCGGTCAGGAGCGTAAAGCCATGAACGGCGATGGCTTCTTCCAGGTCCACATCATTCGGGTTATCAACCTCCATCAGGCAAATACCCTGCCGGTCCTTGGGGGAAACGAACCCGTAAGCATCTTTGATGTTAACGCCCTTTTCCAACAGTGCTGTCGTCAATCTGTCCAAATTGCCCGGTTGGTCATTCTCGGCCGTAACCGCCAGAACATCCTTGAGGACGCAGGCAAACCCGCAGTCGGCCAAAATCAGATGCGCTTTTTCCGGTTTATCGACGATCATCTTCATCAGGCCAAACTCGCTGCGATCCTGAATCGTAAATGCCCAGATATTCAGATTGTTCTCCAGCAGCACATCCGAAATGGATTTCATCCTGCCGGGACGGTTTTCCATAAAAATTGTTAATTGTTTTGCCATATCCTGCCCTCTATTAAAAAAGAACCACGAATGAACTTGGGGCGGTCGAGCCGCAACCAAAAAGAAAGAAACCGCAGATTTCGCAGATTTACACAGATTTTTAAAAGAAAAGAGCTAACGCAAGGGTCACAAAAAAAGCAAAAGCCGCCAA
>JAGGWF010000172.1 GCA_021157685.1 Planctomycetota bacterium
ATCTTACACCGTAAAGTATATAATAACGACACTATGTATAGTATTAAGAGCCGCCGCAGTCAATAAAAAGTATTCAGAGACAAACTCCAATGGATGATCTTGACCACAGGATAATAAAGGAACTTCAGGGGAATTTTCCCCTCGAAATCCATCCGTATGAGATTATGGCAGATCATTTGGGGATTACTACGGAGCCATTGTGGGATCGGGTTCTGGCTTTGAAAGAGTCCGGCGTGATTCGACGAATGGGATTCAGCATTGATTCGCGAAAGATTGGCTATTGCAGTACGCTGGCCGCTGTAAAAGTGCCCCAGGATCGGGTGGAGGAGGCCTCAGCGTTAATCGCGGCCTATCCACAGATTACGCATAGCTATCTTCGGGACGATGCGTTCAACATATGGTTTACGGTCATAGCGGAAGATCAGGACTGTGTCGCGGCGATACTGGAGGAAATTCGGTGCAAATTGGGTTTATCGGAAGATGGTATGATGGATTTGCCCGTGGAAAAACTTTTTAAGCTGGACGCTCGGTTTAAGTAGGAGACTGTGTGAAGATAAGACAATATTTGAATGTGGCGGTGCTTCTAGTCCTGACGGTGTTCACTGTTTTCTCGATCTATGGCGCCTTCCTTGGTGCCGAACAGGCCAAGGTCTTTTTCAACTCGAGGTCAATGATTGTGTTCTGGTGTTTTCTCCTATTACTTTTTGGTGTGGGCTTTTTTGTCTATGCCTCCCTAAGGAAGCGTTTTTCGCTGCTGATGATTCACGCGGGCTGTGTTCTTGTACTGACCGGGGGGATGATTGGTTCACAAAGAGGTCATGCCTTACTGGATCGGTTGCTTCAAAAGGATTCGTTTGTAAAAGGAACGATGCTGCTTCATCAGGGTCAATCGTCTAATCAGGCTGCTTTGGATACAGATACGGGCATAGGTGAGCTGCCCTTTACGATTGGACTCAAAGAAGCGTTTATTGAATACTATGACAAGCCGGCCATTCGGTTTTATTTTAGTGATGCAACTGACTCTGGTTTTACTATTCCTGCGGAAGTGGGTAAAGAAATCGAACTTCCGGACGACCGCGGGACCCTTCAGGTTACAGGGGCTTATCAAAATTTTAAAATGAGACGGGTCAACGGCCGGATGATGCCTTATGAAGCGGTTGAATCCGGCTTCAATCCCGCGTATGAATTGGTGCTTGTGCTGGCTGGCAAACCGCCGGAGACATTCTTTGTCTTTGAGCGGTTTGGTATGCATGCGATGCCCGGCAGGAGCTATCGGGCTGACTATGCAGCGCCCCGCATGGTCAAGGACTACAAGAGTACCCTGCAGGTTATCGACAAAGAACAGGTGGTCAAGGAATCTACGATTGAAGTTAACAAGCCCTTGTATTATGGCGGCTATCATTTCTACCAAAGTACCTTCGCCTACGACACTTCCGGCCCGGTCAGTGGTATTTCGGTGTCATCGTCACGGGGTGTTTGGGCCGTCTTTGTTGGTTACGGTATAATTTTCATTGGTCTCGTTTTGCAGTTTTGGCCAACGCTTTTGAAAGGGGGAACGCAATGACGATTAAGCCGGATATTCAGGGTCTTCTGATCTACCTGACAATGGCAGGATATCTGCTGGTTTTTCTGACCGCCGTGAAGTTTCCAAAACTTGCCAAAGCATTTTTTGCCGGTTCTTTTGTTCTTAGCTTAGCGGGATTGATCTATCGGTGGACGGTTGTTGGGCATCTGCCGATGCAGAATATGTTCGAGGTCTTTCTCTTTCTTGGATTTTGCATCTGGCCGATTCATATCCTCTCCCGAAAAATCCTGAACCGCAACGATTCGGTTCTGATGGCTGTTGATGCCGCACTGGGGTTGATCGTGCTTTTTCCGGCGGGGTTTGTTTTTAACCATCATCCGCAGTTTCTGCCGCCGGCATTGCAGTTTTGGCTCTTCGGCCCGCATGTGGCCGCTTATATGCTCGCCTATATCTTTTTGGTGAAAGCCGCGGTCTTTGCAGCGGGGGGATTGATCTTGCCCTCTCGCGGCGAACAGTTAGCTAAGACAACGGCCGATTCTGGATATCGGCTTGTGGCCGCGGGCTTTCCGCTGCTGACGCTGGGGTTGTTTCTCGGCTCGGTATGGGGTAAATATGCCTGGGGTGACTGGTGGGGTTGGGATCCCAAAGAACTCTGGTCACTGGTCTGCTGGCTCGTCTATGCGATTTACCTGCACGCTCATTATGCCTGGCCCAAACGATATTCCCTCCAGCATGTGTTGAATGTCATCGGTTTGTTTTGCATTATTATTACATTGCTCTGGGTCAATCTTTCGAAGATCTTTTCCGGCCTGCACAATTATGCCTAATAACATGCTGTAATCAATAAGGATATAGCCAGTCGAAATGTTTACTTGCCTCCCCTGATTGATCGGGATATGGCCTTTATGGCGATAAAATTCCTTGACAATGTGAAATAATGTCAGTAGATTCACCTGTCCTGATGACAATCTGGAGAGGTGTCGGAGTGGCTTATCGAGCAGCCTTGGAAAGGCTGTGTAGGGCTTGTCCCTACCGGGGGTTCGAATCCCCCCTTCTCCGTTTATTTGTTTTCCGCTAAAATACACTCTATAACTTATTGTAATCAAAGAAGTTGGGGATTTTTCGCTATTTTTGAATCCTCCGCTTCCCCCAAGGTTCTTGAATCAGTACACAAGGGCCAGGATAAAGCATTCTGGTGATAGGTTGCAGATCGGAAAACACTGGCGATGATCATGCTATTACAGTAGAAAATCCCCTTGTCTTACGAAGCTATGTACTGCTGTGACTGTAAGTTACAGTTTATTTGCGCCAACGTTGCTACCCTTAGAGGTATTAATAGTCTTGCAAAACGGTCGGATGACGATATGATAAGGGCCAGATAGCGGGCGGGTGGCCATCCGAAGTATTCTGGTTTCGGTCTCGCCCTCAGTGGGCTTGTTCCACACAGAGCGCCGTAGCTGTTGCCCGTAGCAAACGGTCTCACCCTAATTTGGGGGTGGTTTTATCCGGATTACAGGGAATGCTTTAGCCAAAAACTTTTTTTATTGGAGATAGATTGGATGAATAAAGAAATACAATTACAAGACATTGACCGTCCCAATTTATATCGAGATGTTTTTCCTTATACAGAGTTTCCGAAAGTGACTTTCGAGGAACAAGCGGCTGTGATGGAAATTCCGGAAAAGGTGTGGATTACAGACACCACATTCCGTGACGGCCAGCAATCCCGCCCGCCCTATATGCCGGAGCAGATTCTGCGTATCTTTGATTTCTTCCACGAAATCAACGGTGGAACAGACCTGATCCGTCAGAGTGAGTTTTTCCTTTACTCAGACAGAGACCGTAAAGCCGTCGAGTTGTGCAAGGAGCGCGGATACGATTTTCCGGAGATTACCGGTTGGATTCGCGCGGTCGCCGCTGACTTTAAGTTCGTAACGCAACTGGAGCTGAAAGAAACCGGTATTTTGACCAGCGCCAGCGATTACCATATTTTCCTGAAACTCAAGAAAACCCGCGCCCAGGCAATGGAGGCCTATCTGAATGTCGTAAAAACCGCTCTGGACAGTGGGATTATCCCGCGATGCCATTTTGAGGATGTTACGCGGGCCGATTACGATGGATTTGTGCTTCCGTTTGCCAATGAGCTCTTGAAATTGTCACAGCAATACGATAAACCGGTCAAGATGCGTCTGTGCGATACGCTGGGCTTTGCGGTGCCGTATCCGAACGCCACCCTGCCGCGGTCAGTTCCCAAATTGATTGCCGGCCTTCGCAAGATCGGCGTCCCCGCCGAATGGATCGAGTGGCACGGTCACAACGATTTCCACAAAGTGGAGGCGTGTGCCGCTGTGGCCTGGTTGTACGGCTGCTGTGCGGCGAACTGTTCGATCTTTGGCGTTGGCGAGCGCACCGGCAACCCGCCGCTTGAGGCGTTGATTATTGAACACGCTCAACTGTGCGGAACGAACACGAAGATTAAGTACGAAGCGATTACCGAATTGGCGAAATTTGCCAACAAGGAACTGAACTTTAACCTGCCGACGAACTATCCGCTGGTCGGCAAGGACTTTAATGTGACCCGTGCCGGTATTCACGCCGATGGGCTGCTCAAAAACGAAGAGATTTACAATTGTTTTGATACCGATAAACTGCTCAAGCGGCCGGTTGGTGTTGCCATTACCGACAAAACCGGTGCTGCGGGTATCAAGCATTGGATCGAAGAACGCTATGACATTGAGATTGTCAAGCACGATCCGCATGTGATTACCATTAAAGAAAAGATCGATACCGAGTACGCAGCGGACCGTATCGCCGCGATCTCTGATGACGAAATGATTGCCTGGTCCGAAGAGGTCTTCGGCGACAAACTTCCTCAGTTGAGGTAGCATCGTGAGCAAACGGCAGATCGAAGCGGTTATTTTTGACCTGGGCGAAACCCTGCTGAACTTCGGCCGGGTGGACAAGGCAGCTCTTCTTGATGAGGCCTTGCATGGCTCTTACAACTATTTGAAAGAATTGTCCCAGCCGGTAGGTTCATTCCAAATGTACCGGCTGGTTTACATCTGGGGCATTCGCTGGCATCTGTTGCGGTCCTGGATCACCGGCGATGATTTCGATTCTCTGGAACTGCTCAAGTCCTATGGCCGCAAGAAAAATTTTCATCTGGACGAGGCCCAATGGGAAGAACTCAATTGGCGGTGGTATCAGAAATTGAGTGAGATTGGGCAGGTCGAATCGGAGACAGCCAGTGCCCTGCAAGAGCTTGGCAACATGGGGCTCAAAGTGGGGCTTTTGTCTAACACCTTTGTCCACAAAAGCTGCCTCGAACGCCACTTAAAGGATGAAGGGCTGCTGCGGTTTTTGCCGGAACGGTTCTACTCATATGATTTTAAATATCGCAAGCCCGATGTTCGGATTTTTCAGGATGTGGCCCAAAAAATGAACATCGCCGCAGAACGAACGATTTATGTGGGCGACCGCGTGGATAATGATGTCAAGGGCTCGCTGGCGGCGGGAATGCTGCCGATTTTGAAAAAAGCGTACACCAACGAAAATACAGAAATCCCCGAAGGCACCCAACAAATTGCTACGATAGCCGAACTCCCCGGTCTGATCCGGCAGATTTGCGAAATTCCGTCTTCTCAGGAGCAAACAACAAAAGAACCGTCCATTTGTAAAGAAAGATAACAAAATGGCCACAAAAGACCCAGCATTCCAAAAATGTATCAATCCCCAATGCGGCCGTGAATTCGACAGCCGTCAGGTATTCTTCAAGTGCCCGGCGTGTGGCGATCTTCTGGATATCAAATACAACTGGGACAGCATCGAGTTGCCGTCAAAACTCAGTGACTTCGGCAAGCGTTGGGCCACACGAAACAATCGGCTGGATTTTTCCGGCGTGTGGCGGTTCCGTGAACTGCTGAATTTCTGCCCCGATGAGTACAAAGTCAGTGTCGGCGAAGGCCAAACACTCCTGCAGCCCGCCTGCGGACTCGCTCAGGATCTGGGTATGAACCCGGACCGGTTGTTCCTGCAGTACGAAGGGATGAACCCATCCGGCTCGTTCAAGGATAACGGCATGACCGCCGCGTTCAGCCACGCCAAAATGGTTGGTGCCACCGCCAGTGCCTGCGCCTCGACCGGAAACACATCCGCCTCGATGGCCTTGTATGCCCATTCCAGCGGCATCAAGGCAACCGTTTTCATCGGCGAAGGAAAGGTCGCTTTCGGTAAGCTCAGTCAGGCCATGGATTACGGCGCCCACACCATTCAAGTCGCCGGCGACTTTGACGACTGTATGCGGCAGGTGCAGGATGTATGCACCAAATTGAATATCTATCTGGTCAACTCGCTCAATCCGTTCCGGCTGGAAGGCCAAAAAACGATCATGCTGCGGATCATCGAAGGGCTCGGCTGGGAAATACCCGACTGGATCATCGTTCCCGGCGGCAACTTGGGCAACAGCAGCGCTTTCGGCAAGGCCTTTGCCGAACTTAAAGAACTCGGACTCATCGACCGCGTCCCCCGTCTGGCCGTGATCAATGCCTCCGGCGCCAACACGCTGACCGAACTGGTCAATGACAAAGGACTGCGCTGGAACGGCAGCGATGTCGATCAGCAGATTATTGACAGCTATTACGCCAATCTGGACGCGACGAATTATCGCCCCGACACCATCGCCTCAGCAATTGAAATCTCCCGTCCCGTGAACCTGAAAAAGTGCCTGCGCGCATTGGATGTCTGTGACGGTGTGGTGCTGGATGTGCCGGACGAGGAAATCCTCGACGCGAAAGCACAAATCGGTGCCTATGGCCTCGGCTGCGAACCGGCCTCGGCGGCAACCATCGCCGGACTCAAACACCTGCTGTCTGATGGAACGGTTGATAAGGACGCTCGTGTCGCCTGTGTCTTAACCGGCCACCTCCTAAAGGACCCCGATGCAACCGTCAATTACCATAGCAATATGAACAGAGAGTTCAGTAACCCCCCCGTTAAGGTCGAAAATGACCTGCAAAAAATAATCGCCCTGATGAAGTAACCAGAGCCGCAACAGTCATGGAGCGGTCATCGACAGCATCCTGCCTGACAACAACAGCCCGATGGCGACCCCGTTTCGTTTGCACAAAGGATTATCGTAAACCCCTATCGCACTCCCCACGGCCAAGCACAGCTTGACCGTGCCACACTCAAGAAAAATCAATCTTTAACTGTCAATCCAAATCACCCTTTCCACCCGTCGCCCTGATGACATAAAAAAACAGATGTGATATCCTGCATGAATTACGCGGCCGCTGTGCTTTAGGGCGGCATGGTGCTTCTGCGGGATTTTTTTGTGCATTCTGTGATTAACAAAACCCGTTCATCCCGTCATAAGGACCGATAAGTTTTCGGAAAACGGAACAGAGGATGATTTTGTAAAAATATTTCACGACCTCTATATATTGTGTGTTCTCTATCTTTTCCAAATTCACATTTTGCAGGATTAAATTAGACCGGTTAGGCATTCCGGGAAGTGAATTTATAGCCCTATAAACCGTATTTCCGACCAAATCAAACGCAACTCATTACGAATATAGAACTTAAGGAAACTTAAGCAAATTCTGAAAAAGATTTAAGAAATGCCAATGCCCCTGTCGATATCAATATTGTAAAGGGCATTACGGCCCACGAGACCAAAACAGGACACACAACATATTGTGGTCAGAGATTGAAACGGACCTTGAAATCAAAATTATAAGACCCTCAAAATGGATTCGGGGGAACGACAACAAGAGGTAATCGTGGCTTAACAGTCCCGGTTGCTGGGCGGTGAGAAGCGGCAGGATGCCGTAACTTAACTGACCATGCTTTCAGGTGGATAAAATGAAAACATCGAAAGACACACAAACAGATAGTATCAACAGGTATGAAGAACTGCTCAGGACGGCGGATCGGATGGATCTTTCTTTTCTGGAAGAAACAAAAACCGATGCTCTCGTGGAAAAGCTTTTTGACAGTATGCAGTGCAGCCCACTGGGCCGACTGCTAAAAGTTATTTCTACACTGCCGGAAGTTCGTGTTGAAAAAGTCGAACATGCCCGGCGGCAGATTGAGCAGTCGGACGAATGTCTGGAATCGAAGATGGACCTTGCTCTGGACCGCGTCCTCGAAGAATTGATCTGAAGTTTAGCGACTTCGGCAAAAAGGTGCCTCAAGTACACCAAGCCGCGTCTCGCGGGGGCTTCTAGAACAAATTCAGGCAAGATGTCCGAGCTACCGGAAACGGCTAATAGTACTTCAAAATCCCTGTTAGTGATCGCCGTGCGAAGCGCCGTCATCATCCAGTTCGACCGGTTTATAGTCCGGATTTTTCGAGCGTTCCAGTTCTTCATTAAACGCCACAGTAACCGTTTCCTGGATCCTCTTTCGGCATGATGCATTAATCGGATGGGCGATATCGGCGTGTAGCTTCAAATGCCCGTGAGCATCCGGTTTGACGCGGTTTTCCGGCAAGTTGGTTCCGCAGTTGCTGCAAAATTTTGCCCGGAGATGATTTTTGCTGCCGCACTTGCCGCAATGGTCGCTCATCTTTCGAGAGGGCATTGCAACAAACAACCCACCGGTGCCTTCGATGATCTTGACATCCCGAACGACAAACTCATTGTCAAGGGTCATTGAGCAGAACGCCTTGAGTCGATCGTCCTGATTGGCTACCAGTTTGACTCTGACTTCGCTGATCTCCATTTTGACTGCCTCATGAAAAAATTACCATCTATTGTTGTAGATAACTCTGCTTTCGCAGTTGTATTTTTTCTTCACATAGTCCTGCACTTGCAGGAACTTTTCAAGCGGCTCCGAAATCAACATATACATTGCCGATCCACTGCCGCTGAGGCAAACTTTCGAATCACAAAATCGTTCGCAGTCCTGTTTGATCTGTTCCAGTTGAGGGTACAGGTCGAAACAGCTTTCTGTCAACATATTTGCGCATATTTTGGCTACAGAATCAATCCTCTTTTTTCTTAAAAGAGGATTTATCTTCTCAGAAAGGTTAGCATACTCCTGTTTAGTGTGGGTGTAATTCCCATAAACATCTTTTGTTGATACACTTATGTCCGGCATGAGTAGGATTGCCGAAAAGCCACAATTTTCATGGATTTCTTCGATTTTTTCTCCGCGCCCGGTGCAATAAGCCAGGGGTCCGCCGAGAAAGAAATTGATGTCGCTGCCGAGCGATGCACAGATTTTATTAAGAACCGAGTCGGGTTGGTTAAGATTTGCGAATCGATTCAGGCCGATTAACGCTGCGGCGGCATCCGAACTGGCGCTGCCGAGGCCGGTTCCGGCGGGGATATTTTTTGTTAAGGTAACACGGACCGAAGGAATTTTTCCCGCCCGCTCATACAGCAGTTGGCAGGCGCGATAGACCAGATTTTCCTCACCGTCCGGTGCCCAGTGTGGGCCGGTACAGATCAGATCAATACCGTCTGTTTGTGCCGGTTCGAACAGCAGTTCATCGTACCAGTTGATTTTGGCCATGACCGTCTCAATGCCGTGGAACCCATCCGGTCGTTTCCCGGTGATTAGCAGGGATAGATTGATCTTGGCAGGCGCACGAACCACGAGCCCAGCGGCGGTGTGTTCAAATTGTTCCAGTGTTTTTGTCGGCTTCATAGGAGCTGTTTTGGAATCCTTGACTTTAACAAATAATCACTATATCATCCGTCTGTGTACCGAATCAACTACTTTTTTCAAGAGGCGGATATGGCGGAGCAGACAAATAATCAGGTTACCTGGTGGCACTTGCATCGACGGCTTTACAACTGGGTGATTCATTTTGCCGATACGCCGCACGGCGAACGGGCGTTGTTCCTGTTGAGCTTTGCCGAATCCAGCTTTTTCCCTGTCCCGCCAGATGTGCTGCTGGCACCGCTAACCTTGGGAGCACCAAAAAAGTGGTTCCGGTTCGCCCTGTCCTGTTCAATCGCGTCGGTGCTGGGGGGAGTATTGGGCTACTTCATCGGAGTGTTTCTCTGGGAACAAATCGCCGGATGGGTTTTCGCCCATCTGGGGGCGATCGGTTTTACGCCGGAAAACTTTGACGCTTTTCAGGAGAGATACAACAAATATGGTTTTGGGATTGTTTTTACCTGTGGTTTTACACCGCTACCGTATAAGGTCTGCACGATTACAGCGGGAGTGGCTGGGATTTTCTTTCCCGGATTTCTGATTGCCTCGGCGATTAGTCGTTCGGCACGGTTTTTTATCGTGGCTGGGCTGTTTGGCTGGAAGGGCGAAGCAATTCGGCCGTTCATCGAGAAATACTTTAACTGGCTGTCGCTGGCGTTTGTTGTTTTGTTGGTCGGTGGTTTCGCTGTATTGAAGTTTTTGCATCATTGATTTTTTCCGCCGTTAAAATTTGTTCCCTTGGGGAAAAACTGACGCCGTTTGAAAAGTAAATAAAACGGCTGGCCGAATAGCATCGATCATCCCTTATTTCGGCGTTCTCAGTGCCCACGGTTTGCCCCACCATAGCTCAAAGAGCAACAGCGAATGGTTCAAAATGGCACCGTTTTGGACAAGTTTGGCATCGTCTGGGCGCACTTTGGCAATACAAAAACATCAAAAAACCGTGTTTTCACACCAAAACGCACAATGCCCGACTATTCCGGCAGTTTAAAGTCTTCGCCAGAGTCGATTAGTTGTTGTTTCTTGTCATCGTCGAGGGCGATCTCTTCATCGGTTAAGTAACACGCCGGTTCGGGGGCCCAGGGGTCGTTATAG
>JAGGWF010000254.1 GCA_021157685.1 Planctomycetota bacterium
TGGACATAATGGCCCATTTGCCCCCGGTGGTCGAATAAAAAATCACAATTCCGCCAATTACCATGATCACCATATAGATATTCAACCCAAAAACCGCTGAGCAAAATAAAGCGAGCGCATAGAGAGGAAGTCCGGCCAAAATTCCGTATTGCACCACTGAAATCCAGGCATAAATCTGCTGGGTATAGGTACCAAATCGCATGTTGATAATGTCGGCTGATGTGATTGCACGCAATTGACGAAACCACGGGGCCAGAAAAAGAAATGCCAGAAAACTAGCCACCGCATTCGCAATATAAATAATCAAAATAGACCAACCTGCTTCAAAAGCCACTCCCGAAGCAGCCGTAAATGTATAGGCGCTAATGCCTGACATGAACGCACTTGCCCCCACAAGCCACCAGGTTCCCTGGCAGCCACTGCGAAAATAGTCATCAACATTTTTATTTCGCTTTTTTTGGACATATCCCATTGCTATCAAAAAAAGCATATATATCGCTATAATCCAATATTCAAGTCGCACAGCAAGAAAACTCCATATCTATCAATAAACTGGTCCCAACTAAATGTTTACCCAATTCCTCTTTTCGTCTGATCTGTAAACGGCCTCAACAACCTTCAGCACACCGGTCGCCTGCTCGATCGTAATAAAAGGCTCTGTCTCATTAATAATCGCATCAACAAAACCCTCAAGATAGGCCTTTCCCATATAGCCCGAATACCCGACAACATTATCGAGTTGGAATGAAAACCGTCTCGCTGAGGCGCCTGCGAGTTTTTTACTGTCACTGTACAATTCAAGCACATCTGTCTGACTGGCCCCACTTGAACCTTGCTCGCCCTCATAGCCCGGAGCGTAAGCCAAAATACCTTGTGTACCTTTGATGCCGAGATAAAGATCCCTACCGCAAGGGAAACAGTCCGGTACAATATAGCTTGTTGATAATACTCCGATGGGGCCGGATTTGAACTTCAGCATAGCAACAGAACTGTCTTCAATGTCATACTCATTGTTGGTTTGGGTGTTTACAGCGCAAACCTCGGCAATATTATCACCGAGCAGATAGCAAAGTGTATCGATCCAATGAACCCCTAAGTTATACATTGGCCCTCCGCCAGCTTTGGCTTTTTCGAGCATCCATTCAGAATGACCTTTAATATATCGGTCAACCTTACCTGCTGCCAACCTGGCTTCGACGGAGACAATGTCACCAATTACACCCTGCTCTATGCATTCCTTCATCTTCTTGATCACCGGATGGTACCGCCAGCAGTATCCTGTCGTCAGTTTGACATGATTGGTCTTAACAGCCTCAGCGATCCTATTCACCTGCTCAACCGTCTGGGCAATTGGTTTTTCCACCATCAAGTGAATGCCCTTTTGGGCACACTGAATGGCTGCATCGGCACAATCACAATGCGGCAGAAAAACAGCCGCAATATCAATCCGCTCATTTGTAAGCAGATTCTCCATCTCGGTGTAAGCTTTGAGGTTGAAATCGTTACAAAAAGAATTTGCCAATTCGGTATTTTTATCACAGGCCGCTATGACATGTGTTCCGTCACAGTTTTCAAACAATGGCATATAAGATCTTGGATGCAAATGTCCAAGACCTATTATTGCAACCTTAAGAACATCGTTATCGTTCGACATTTCCCACATCCTTATCCTATAAGTAAGAACAATATTAACTCGGTTGCATTATTAGCTTGGAGTCCTATTTTACAGAATTTGTAAGCGTGCCTATCTTTTCAATCTCAACAGAAATTGTATTACCTTTTTTCAGAAGAAGCTTCGGTTCACGAGTCCAGCCAATACCAGCAGGTGTACCGGTTAATATCACCGTGCCCGGTAACAGGGTTGTATCCTGAGAGAGAAAACATACCAATGTAGGAATATCAAAGATCATCAGGTTTGTATTGCCATCCTGGACGGTCTGGCCATTCAGCTTTGTTTTAATATCCAAATTCCCCGGGTCACGGATATCATCTTTAGTTACAAGATAAGGGCCCATTGGGCAAAAGCTGTCAAAACCTTTACCTCTGCACCATTGACCGCCGCCTTTTCCCTTTTGCCATATTCTGGCCGTAACATCATTGGAGATTGTATATCCAAGCACATAATCCAACGCTTTTTCCTTTGGAACACTACAGCATTTTTTCCCGATAACGATTGCAAGCTCTCCTTCAAAATCAACTTCATCATCAGAGACCTTGGGTAACAGGATTGGCTCAAGATGCGAAGTTGCAGCCGAAAGATTCTTCATGAAAAACACGGGGTAATCAGGGATTTTCATGTCACATTCTTCAATATGAGCTTTATAATTAGAGGCAACACAGATGATCACCTTGGGATCAACAGGACAAAGCCATTTAGATACCTCTACGGGATTATCTGTTATTTTTATGTTACCGCTCAAAAAATCACCTTCGACCAGAAGCAAGGCCCCGTCATTTTGACACGCCACATTTACTGTCTGTCCGCTGGTATCGACTATTCTTGCTATTTTCATTTTCAGTACTTCCCGTCTTGAGTTTCAAAATGTGTTGACTTCCCGATATTTTTCCCACCTTTCTGCACCCAATCAGCAGTCCATTCAATTATTCTACCGATTGACACAGAAGGATTGCCAAAGATGGAATTTGCTTTTGTTGCATTACTCAAATACCCCCTACCGTTTTCCTGGCTGGCTATTTTAACTTTCTTATCAAACAATTTACCGAACCGATTTGCGATCCAACGAACTGACAGTAATTCAGGCCCTGTGATATTTAATATAGAGCTGGGAGATGTTGCCAGATCAAAGCTTCTCAAAACCTGATCACAGCAATCACCCTGCCAGATGCCATTCATAAAACCAGTGGTCACATCTACCGGTTCGCCCTTAAAAACCTTCGCAGCGATATCGACTAAGACCCCGTACCGCAACTCAAGCGCATAATTCAATCTTATCTGGACTACCTTTTCGCCTTTTTCGGCGGAATAATAATCAAAAACCCTTTCCCGGCCCAAACTGCTCATCGCATATTCACCTATCGGGTTAGGTTTGTCGGTCTCAACTGAGCCGCCGGAAGACACATCAACTACCGGATATACACAGCCAGTTGAAAAAACCGCAACCTTTGATTTTATGAATTTTTGGGCGACATTGTGCGGAACCATTACATTAACAGCCCATGTAAGCCATTCACTACCCGTTGACCCAAATTTACGACCCGCCATATAAACTATATTTTCGCAATCAGGAAGCATTTTTACAGCATCCAGGTCAAGTAGATCACACTGAATTGTCTCGATGCCAAACTTAGTTAATTTCTCTAAGGGAGCTACATCAACTGCAATCACCCTGCGGCCTTTTCCTGCCGTCTTACAGGCCCTTTGAGCCATCATTGCCATTGATGGTCCGACCTTTCCACCAGCACCGAGAATCATAATATCGCCTTCCAACTCTGATACATAATCGACAAGGACTTCTGATGGCGTAGAAAGCAAATCCTCAAGGACCTCCACACTTTCAATTTTTGACGGAAGATTTAACATCTTTATTTCCTCTTGACAGCAATTTTTATTTACTTTTACTATAGTCCGTACTACCGGAAAAAACAACTAAATATTTGCATTTTATTTAAGGGCCGGTATAATGTTATTTAGGCGATCAATTATTTACAAGGCTAACGATGAATACAACAAAACCCAAACAGGAAAGATCCAGACTGTCCAAGAATAAGATTTTAGAGTCGGCCATTGAGATTTTTGCTCAAAAAGGACCGGCCGGCACCCGAGTAGATGAGATTGAAGCTAAAGCGGGAGTCAATAAACAGAGAATTTACGCTTATTTCGGGTCAAAAGATAACCTGTATCGCCAGGTTTTATTAAAAGTATATGCACAGGCAACTGAAAACGAAAAACTTCTTAAGCTTTCCGAAAAAAACATACCGGAAATGACAAAGACGATAATTAATTCATTCTTTGAATTTCATCAGCAAAACCCCCTGTTCTGGAGGCTGCTGGCATGGGAAAACCTCAATGGCGGCAAAAGTCTTTCTGATGATGACTGGAAGACGATAGAATCAAATTATATCGAGCATTTGAGAGAGCTTTATAAAACAGGACAGGAAAAAGGACTTTTTGACAAAAAAATCCTGTTCAGCACATATCTAATTTCAATTTTTGCGATAACTTTTTTCTATTATTCAAACCAATTAACGATTTCGAATCTTCTTAGCCTTGATATGGAAAAAACAGATTTCCAGTCAAGATTCATTAATGAGGTCCAAAGGTTATTTGTAAGGGCCACCCAGTAAACAAGCCGTTATTCAATCTGACGACAGAATACCCTTTTAAATAGTTCCTGTTGAAAATGGACCGTTTTTTCTTGCTGTCAGGAGCCCTTCTTTTCTTCTTCTGAATCGAAAAAGTAAAAGGAGTCCGTTACACCGGTATATCGCATCAGGCCCATGATTGAATAGGTCGTCGTTCTGGAGTTGGTACACTGTACCACTTTGTATGTTTGATTGCTGACACCACAAAATCCACCCTGAGCAATACCATTGTTTGGAATTTGTAAATTAAGTATGTATCGAGCCGCATTACTTTTCTGCTCGGCTGTAGCCAAGCTGTAACCAATCGCCTCAGCGGCTTGCAGTTCCAGCAGGACTGACCCGCCTGCACTGGGAACAGAGAATTCGGCCGGACCAAATCCACCATCATCACGCTGGATCGACACCATTCTTTTCAGAAAACATTCTGCTGCGTTAAAA
>JAGGWF010000100.1 GCA_021157685.1 Planctomycetota bacterium
GTTGAGGAGACGAAACTGGTTCTCGCAGAATACAGCGGCGTGTTTGATATTTCGGATACTTTCGAGGCGGGTAAACTGGAACTGAAACTATCGCTGACTGATAGCGGCCGAATGCTGGGGTTGACATGGGCAGACTTAGCCCGTCAGGTGCGGCAGGGTTTTTATGGCGACGAGGTTCAGCGCGTCCAGCGCGGCCGGGACGATGTTCGTGTGATGGTTCGCTATCCCCAGGACGAGCGCACTTCGCTGGCGGATGTCGAAAATATAAGAATTCGCCTCAAAGACGGCACCGAGGTTCCATTTAGGGAAGTGGCGACCGTGCATCTGGGCCGCGGTTACGCCGCTATCAATCGTACGGACCGCCGCCGCGTGGTCAGTGTGACGGCCGATGTGGATCAGTCGGTTACGACCAGTAACGAAGTGGTTGCGGATCTGAAACATAAGGTGCTGCCAGCGCTCAGTGAAAAATATCCTGGCCTGTCGTATGATTTTGAAGGCGAACAACGAGATCAGCAGGATGTGGTTAAAAGTTTGGGAACCAGTGCGATTATTGCGATGATGGCGATTTTTGGGTTGCTGGCGGTGCAGTTCCGCAGTTATATGCAGCCGGCGATTATCATGTCGGCGATTCCGTTTGGGTTGGTGGGGGCGCTGGTCGGGCATATTATGATGGGTTTCCAGCTATCCATTTTGTCCGTATTCGGCATCGTTGCGCTGACGGGTATCGTCGTCAATGATTCGCTGATTATGATCGACCTGATCAATCGTGAGCGAGCCGAGGGCATCGCCTTAAAACAGGTAATTCGCGATTCGGTAACACGCCGTTTTCGCCCGATTCTGTTGACAACACTGACAACATTCTGCGGTCTAATGCCGATGATGCTCGAAAAGAGCTTACAGGCACAGTTCCTGATTCCGATGGCCGTATCGTTAGCATTTGGCGTTCTGTTCGCGACCATCATCACGCTGATTCTGGTTCCGGCGCTATATATGATTCTCGAAGACTCCAAAACAGCCGTTAAGGGCTTCTTTTTGACAGTCTTTAGCCGATCCGATCCAAAATCCTAATCGTCCATTTTTTCAAAAAATCTAAAACAGTAGATTTTTATTGTTAAATCGACTGTTTTCTGCCACAATACCACCGCTTGTGAGTTGTGAACTAAGAACTACGAACTTAAAACTAAGAACTAAACAATGGTTTTAACCCTGCATCGGTACATATTTCGCGAATTGTTTCGGTCCTTTTTTTTAGCGACCGTGGTGCTGACATTGATGATCAGCGTCGGTTTGTTGGTTCCCAAACTCCAGAAATTCGGTGTCAGTCCTGGCCAGATCATCCATCTGCTTGGATACTTCCTGCCGATTGCGCTGACCTTTGTGCTGCCAATGAGCGCCTTATTTGCCTCATCCCTGATCTATGGTCGTTTCGCTTCGGACCGTGAATTGGACGCCTGTCGTGCCAGCGGCATCAGCTTATGGACGCTGGTCTATCCCGGTTTGACATTGGCCATCTTTGTTGCGGTCGCCAATTTGCTTTTAAGTTTCTATGTCGCCCCGGCGTTTATCCAACGCAGTGAACAAAGCGTCAAGGCCAACGCCGAACACATCCTGTTCCGCAATATCCAGCGAAAGGGGTCCTACACGCTGCCAGGAAGTCCTTATCGGCTTTACGCGGATCGCGCCAACCCCGAAAAGAATCTGCTGGAGGGCATTGTCATTGTCAACTTGCCGGAGGGCGAACCGGGTTGGCTCATTACCGCCGAACAGGCCAAGGTGCGAATCGAAACGCACCGTACCTACAATAAGGCAACAATTGTCGCAAAGAACGCTTACCGTTTTAATGAAGATGATTGGGGCCAGATTGGTGACACGACGCTCGAAACGCAATTCCCCTCCCTGCTTTCCGATAACATTAAGTTTCAGAAGATCGAACAGTTAAAACGAATTCAGGCGGATAAGATGAACTTTTTCCCTATCCGAAAAATGATTATGCAAGCCCGCGCCCAACTGGCGATGGAGATGCTCGCGCGGGACATCAATATCCAAATGCAGCAAACCGACAGCTACTATCAATTGGAAGATGCCGATGGGTCGCGCAGCTATCATCTGAGCGTTGGCGCATGCAAAGTGGATCCGCACCGGGCCAATACGCTGATTCTCGAAGCACCGATCCAACTAATACAAGTAGATAAACTCGTGACCGCGATGACCGTCGAATACACCAGCAACGGAGGCCGGATGTCCCTTGAGAATGACGGCGAGGATCTGCGGCTCGAAATGACCTTGGAGAGTCCTTCGTGGAAACGCCCTGGCGTTGAACCGGGCAAAGCCAGTTATAAATTCGTTAATAATGTCTGCTTTCCACAATCGCTGGCGGATAAAGTGCCCATGGACGGGATCATGCAAACCGTTTCACAGGCGGACACCAAAGCATCGGTATTGAAGGGCCCGCGCAGTAAGCGGTTCAAAAAACTCTGCGAAAGAATACCCTATAAATTAACCAAAGTGGACAATAAAATTTATTCTGAGATTCATTCTCGCCTTGTTCTGGGGTTGGGCAGTATCGCTCTGATTTTGACTGGCATCGCCCTTGGTATTCAGTTTCGCGGCGGGCATATGCTCAGCGCATTCGGTGCCAGCGCCATTCCCGGCGGCGTGCTGGTGGTCTTTATTCTCGCCGGCAAGGAACTGACCAAAAATCCATCGACGCCCGCCTTAACCGGTGTTGCCGTCATGTGGCTTGGTCTGGCGGTGCTGGTGATATTGACCCTGTGGATCTATCGAAAACTCTTACGAACTTAAAAGCTATGAAAATACTCGACCGATATATCGCCAAAAATTTCCTGTACGGCTATTTCATTTCGCTGTTCGTTATGATCGGGATGTTTCTGACCATCGATCTGTTTATGAACCTGGACGAATTCGCAGAGATGCTGGAAGAATTGGATCCGGTCACCGGGGAGAATTTTGGTTTGAAGGATGTCGCTGCATATACCGTTCACTTTTACAGCGTTCGATGTGCCCTGTGGTATAAGGATATGGCGGGCATGATTATCGTTATCGCAGCGGTATTCTCACTGACCCGCATGACCCGCAGCAACGAACTCGTCGCCGTCATGGCCTCCGGGATGTCGCTTAAACGGATTCTCGCTCCAATCCTTCTGTTATCCGTATTATTAACAGGGCTAATGATCGCCGATCAGGAGCTTCTGATACCAAAATATGCTTATGAGTTAACCCGTGACCAAGATGATTTTTTTGATGATGATTCCTACGACATCTGGTTTGTCAGCGACGACAAGGGTAGTTTGTTTTGCAGTCGAAAGTATGACGAAAAAACCAAAATGCTCCACGAACCCTTTATCATTATGCGTCAGCTCGTTGAAGGTCGGGGTGACGACATTTATCGTGTGACCGGTAAGATTCGAGCCGTATCAGCCGTCTATGACGCCGACCGCGGTGGCTGGGTCTTGAGCGGCGGACAACGGATGCTTCTCGGTGGCAGTGACACCGATCTAATGGAAGGTCGCCAGAGTGAATCCATCGACTTCTATCCGAGCAATCTGACCGCCGCCGATATTCCCATTCGCAAGCGTGAGGGCTTTAAGTCCCTGTTAAGCTTGCGTCAGTTGACCGAACTGGAAAACAATACCGGCGTGCGAACGACCGATATGGCTGCTTTGGCCCTCCAGAAACACAGCCGCATCACAAAACCCATCATTAACCTAATTATGCTGATGGTTGCCTTGCCGGTACTGGTCTGCCGCGATCCCAAAGCCATGAAAACCGCCGTTTTAATCAGTTTTTTGACCACGCTAAGCTGCTTTCTCGTGGTCTTTATCTGCGATCTCTTCGCCACTGAGGTATTCTTCGGCCAAATCCGCCCCGTGATCTGGGCCTGGGCACCCATCTTCATCTTCTTCCCCGTAGCCATCATAGAAATAGACTCCATGCGAACCTGACATCAGAGCCGCGACAGTGATGGAGCGGACAAGTAGGAGTTCAAGCTTTAGCCCGATAGTGCTCGTCATCCTTTATTACCGCGGTCGAGACTTCTGCATTCCCATTGAAGGCCGATAATAGAGGGCGTTTTGGTTTCTCTTTGAATGAGCGGAATATTTTTTAAAAAAATGCCAAAAATTAACCATATATCCTAAATTATCCAGCTTAACATTGACGATAAGCTCTCTATGACCATTAAATTGACTAACTTTATGGAGAATGGAACTATGGAGAGCACGGTCGCAGAACAACGACACAATATTCGACAGGATCTTAGCTGGCCCATCAGTATCTGGCTGCCGGAGGCCAATCGCTTCTTTAACGGCAAAAGCGTCAATGTCAGCAGGGGTGGGGCGTTTATTTCTGTTCCGATGACCACACCGGTTGCGGCGGGCAATGAAATCGAGATCAATTTCCCCCGTACCCAGACACTCGCCAAGCAAAAAGGCCAGTATGCCCGCATCAAAAATGCCAGAGTGCTGCGTGTGGATCGCAAACAGATGCTGCAGGAGGGATCCATCGGAATCGCCGTGGAGTTTGACGAATAACGCGATGCGGATGCTGTGAGATTTTAAAACGAGCCCCGCTTCGATAAAAATGCGGGTTCATTATAGCAGTTGGCTGGTGAAGACGAAAAGTCTCACCGGCCCTTTTTTGCAATTCCATCCCTGCGCTCGCGCGCTTCGGGCTATTGTTCCTGTTGTGTCATCTCCTGGATAAACGCATCGGCTTCATCGATGGATTTCTCCATCTCATGAATGAGGATGCCGATTTCATTTTCCACTGTTGTCAGTTCATTCTGCAGTGCCGCGATTGCCTGTGCGTTGAGGTTATGCTTTAAGAACAGAACCTGATCGTGAAATGCTGACAGTACCGGAGCAATCTTGGACTCGGCTCGTTCCATCGCTGAAATCAACTTCTCATAGCGTTTCTGCGTCTGCTTGAGTTTATCTTCGCTTACCTTGCGAAGGTTGTCATTGAGATATTCATCCAGTTCGTCTTCCCACTCGTTAAACAGGGCCTCGGCCACTCGTTTGACATCCTCAATCCGGTCTTTGACCGCCTCGGCTTTATCCTTGCTCTTTTTATATGCGGTATTGAGGGTTTTATATTTCCCCTCAAGTTCTCCCCCCTGAGTGTCCACCACCGAGGTAAACTCTTCCAGTGCCGATGCGAACTGCTCTTTGGCCTCGTTCTGCGCATCTCTGGCGTCGGCCACATTGTCCACAAGGATGTCCCGTTTGTGTTTTCCGAACATCTCCATGGTGCCATAATACGCTTTTTGGCAGCCTCCGGAAATGATCACAATGATGGCCATGGTTAGTAAGGTGAGTGTGGGTGTGTTTGTCTGCTTCATCATATTCTCCGAATAAAGAGTCTTTTTTTACTTACTTTTTGAGTATAGGATGCTGAGGTGATTTGGCAAGTGATTTGTGCTTGAATTTTCTGTTTGCAGTGAATATACTTATCAGCGAAATGAAAGGATTTTCTTGACAGATGCTGTGGAAAATAATCAACTGCCGCTTTCGCGAATCCAGAAGCTGATCGGCAACTATATGCACCAGTCCAAACGGGATAAGGCGTGTGCCTATCTTCGGGTGCGGGTTGATCTGACCGATTTGGTCGCGATGCGAAAAAAGTATTGCCGCCAGGTGAAAGTGCGTGTAACGACCAACGATTTTTTTATCTATGCGATTGCCCGCGCCATAAAAGAATATCCCTTGATGGCGGCGACGATTGATCTATCCGGCAATAATCTGGTCATCGCCGAGAACATCGGTGTTGGCTTTGCTGTGGCAGCACCGCAGGGCTTGGTGGTTCCGGTCCTCAAGCAGATGAATGATAAGTCGTTGATAGAGACGGCGAATGATAGTCAGCGTCTGCTTGAAAAAGCGCGGGCCAATAAGCTGTTGCCCGATGACTTCGATGGCGCCAATATGGTGCTGACGGGATTGGGGATGTACGGGATCGAATCGTTTTACGCAATCAGCCCGCCATCGGCGACGGGGATTCTGTCGATCGGCAATATTGAAGAAGCGGTGATGCCGGTTGACGGTGGCTTTGAGATGCGGCGAATGATGTATGCCGCGTTGGCGTTTGACCAGCGAGTCGTCGATGAATTTTATGCGGCCCAGTTCTTAAAGATGATCCTCGATCTGCTGCAAAACCCGGCCGCGATGACAGGGGAA
>JAGGWF010000111.1 GCA_021157685.1 Planctomycetota bacterium
CAGGCAGGTACCGATCACCATTAGCCAGTTGCCCGGTAGCGTAAACAGCACCAGCATCAGCCAGCAGGCGTTAAACAAAATCAAGATGACCAGCCAGAGGTAAATCATAAAGTTATTCTAATCGGGTTTGGGGTAATATTCAACCCCGTAGGGGTTCAAGCTTTGGCTTGTGCGGGCGGGACGCCTGCGTTCCCAGTGGGTTATGCTTTTTTAAATGTGAATATGTGGCCCGTTCCGTCAATACGGATTTTGTCACCTTCGGTAAATTTTCCCGCGATTATTTCCGTGGCCAGTTCATTTTCCAGCCGCTGCTGGATGACTCGTTTTAAGGGCCTTGCACCGAAGGATGGGTCGTAGCCCTCATCTATAAGCTGATCCCTGGCAGCGTCCGTGAATTCAACGGTCAACTGTCGTTCTTTGAGCCGGGCCGCTAAATCACGAAGCTGGATATTTACGATTTGCTTCAAATTTTCCTTTGTGAGTGTATGAAAGATGATGGATTCATCGATCCGGTTCAGGAATTCCGGCTTGAAATATTTCCGCAGCGCTTCTTTGACATGGGCCTCGATCTCCCACTCGGCACCTTGTTCTTCGGTGAGTCGCAGGATCGCTTCGCTGGCGAAATTGCTGGTCATAATAATGACGGTATTCTTGAAATCGACGGTGCGGCCCTTGCCGTCGGTGAGGCGACCGTCATCAAAGACCTGTAAGAGAACATTAAACACATCCGGATGCGCCTTTTCGATCTCATCGAGCAGGATGAGCGAATAGGGTTTGCGACGAACGGCTTCGGTGAGGCGGCCGCCTTCTTCGTAGCCGACATAGCCGGGAGGGGCGCCAATGAGCCGGGCGACGGAGTGCTGCTCCATAAATTCGCTCATATCAATCCGCACCATACTATTGGGATCGTTAAACAGGAATTCGGCGAGGGCCTTGGCCAGTTCGGTTTTCCCCACGCCGGTCGGACCGAGGAACAAAAATGTGCCGATAGGGCGGTTCGGATCGCCGAGTCCGGCACGACTTCGGCGGACGGCATGACAGATGGCCGCGACCGCTTCATCCTGTCCGATGACGCAGGTGGCGATTTCGGCTTCCATCTTCATCAATCGTTCTCGCTGGCCAGACATCAACCGGGTGACGGGAACGCCAGTCCATTTGCTGACGATCTGGGCGATCTGCTCTTCGTTGACCTCATTGTGGATCATTGCCGAGCCGTTGGCTTGGACAACCTTTTCTTCGGCCTCTTTCAATTGCTGCCGAAGCCCGGGAATGGTTTCATATTTCAGGCGGGCGGCCCGTTCCAGTTCACCTTTTCGCTGGGCATCCTCGAATTCAGTGCGGGCGGCGGCAATCTGCTCTTTGAACGATTTGGTTTTGTCGATGATTCCTTTTTCGTTTTCCCAACGCGCGGTCATCTCACTGTCTTTGGGTTTGAGTTTGGCCAATTGTTTTTTGCACTTTTCGAGCTGTTTTTTACTGCCGGAGTCGCTTTCTTTTTTGAGTGCTTCCCGCTCGATCTCCAACCGCATAATCTCGCGGCGGATGGCGTCCAGTTCGGAGGGCAGCGAGTCATTTTCAATGCGCAGACGGGAGGCCGCTTCGTCCATCAGGTCAATGGCCTTATCCGGCAGGAATCGGTCGGCAATATAGCGATTTGAGAGCGTTGCCGCCGCGACTAGTGCCGCATCGATGATTCGTACGCCGTGGTGGGCGTCATAACGGTCTTTCAGGCCGCGAAGGATGGCGATGGTTTCTTCGACGCTGGGCGGATCGACGACGACCGGCTGGAAACGGCGTTCCAGTGCCGCATCCTTCTCGATATATTTACGATATTCGTCCAGTGTTGTCGCACCAATGCACCGTAACTCGCCACGCGCCAAAGAGGGTTTGAGCAGGTTGCCCGCATCGACGGAGCCCTCGGTTTTTCCCGCTCCGACGATGGTGTGCAGTTCGTCGATAAACAGAATGATCTGGCCGTCGGATTTGGTTACTTCTTTTAGGACGGCCTTGAAGCGGTCCTCGAATTCGCCGCGAAATTTCGTACCAGCGATCAACGCGCCCATGTCCAATGCGATGACTTTTTTGTTCTTCAGCCCAGCGGGGACATCGCCGGCAACGATGCGCTGGGCGAGTCCTTCGACGATGGCGGTTTTGCCCACACCGGGTTCGCCGATCAGGACGGGATTATTTTTGGTACGGCGGTTTAAGACCTGCATACAGCGGCGGATTTCTTCATCGCGGCCGATGACAGGGTCGAGTTTGCCTTGACGGGCCATATCGAGCAGGTCGATGCCGTAGCGTTCGAGGGCCTTGTATTTACTTTCCGGGTTTTCGTCGGTTACTTTTTCACCGCCGCGAATTTCCTCGATTGCCTTTGTAATCCGTTCGACATCGATGGAGTTGACGCTGAGAATCTCCTTGGCGTCGCTTTTGATATCGGCCAGCGACATCAGAATGTGTTCGACGCTGAGGAATTCATCACCGAGTTTGTCGGCCTTGTTCTGCGCATCAAGGACGACCTGGCTAAACGCCGGATCAGGCATGATCATTCCGCCGGACTGGCCCGTTGGCAGGCGGTTCAGTTCGCTGTCAGTCATTTGCTTGATGCGGTCGGCATTGGAGCCGATTTTTTCAAGGATCAACGCGGCCAGACCTTGTTCATCGTCCAGCAGGGCGTAGAGAATATGTAGCGTCGTTACGACAGTGTGCGAGCGGGCCATCGCCAACTGCTGGCTGGTCGCCATTGCTTCCTGGGCTTTGACGGTGAATTTATCAAATTTCATCTGTACCCCTTTTCTGTGTTTATATTTTTGCTGTAAGTTATGTACAGCAAACCCCGTGCCGGAATGTAGGATGGTTGATCTATCCTCTTTGCTTAAAAAGGGTTACAGGTAAAGCATATGTTCTTCGTGTGTGCCAGAATGGCAGGTGTGAGAGGCGTTTCTGGATGCCGGATCAAGTCCGGCATGACAGGTTTGTTTGGCTACACCGGTTTTTTGGTTCGCATCATCCACCCGATGGTCAACCAGATGCTGACAGCGATGAGGGCGATGATGAGTACCCGCGAGGGGCCATAGATGGCGATCAGCGGAATGGCGGCGCTGGTCCACAGTCCGCCGCCCATGAACGGCTCATGCACGATTTGCTTGCAGGCGAACGCATCGGCGGCCGGTGTGTCATAATCCGGATCGACTACACGCAATAGCAGCAGACCCGTCGCCGTAACGCCCATGGATTGACCCATTTCAGCAATCGCCCGCTCAAACCACGCATCCGGCAGAATTCGCCTGGCCAGTACCATGACACAAAAGACATTCCACGCGATGCCCGCCGCCACGAGAATCAATAACGGCACCAGTGCTGTTTTGACGACATCGATGCGGATCATTGCAATCGCGGCGATGACCAGAAAATCCAGCGAGCAGTTCTGGATGCGTCGGATCAATCCCAGATCGATCAGCTTTCGCCTGTCATACTTTTCATCGAGAAACTGGATCACCAATCCGCCGATCATGCAGAGTGGGAATAATGGAAAACTCGAGAGCAATCTATTATCAGACAGATAGGGCGATTGTGCTTCGATCAGGACCAGCCCCTCTTTGATCAGCATTCCGATGCCGCACGCCAACCCCACAGCGACCAAATGCAGACTGAAGGATTCGATGATATCGCTGTTGACCGTCAGTCGCCCGGCGATGGGTCGTTGATCCACCGGAATCACGGCGATTGAGTCGTCTTCGATCTGCTGGGCCAGTTCCTTGTGCCGGACGGCGTATCCCTTTCGCACGGCCCAGTTGACAAGGGTCATTCCAACGACAATCGCCGACACAATTCCGAAGGTGGCGCTGGTCATTGCCAAATCCTGACCTTCGGGCCAGCCGAATTTTTCAAAGACCGGCCCCATTCCCGCCGCCGTGCCGTGTCCGCCTTCAAAACCGACCGGCAGGATGCCAGCGAACATGCTCGGCAGGTCGGTGAATATCCAACCGAGTACCAAGACCCACAGCCCTAAGCCCACGACATACTGGCCCCATGCGACGATCTGCCCATACACGACTTGTGGCCCGGATCGCTTCCAGATGTCTGAAAATGATGGTAGTTTGACGCCGAGGAATAAACAGGCAAAGACCACATTAATCAGCATAGAAGGTAGTTTGCGCCACGGTTCGGTAACGCCGTCCAGCCAGCCGCTGACCGATTCACAGGCGGTACATCCGCCGGAACCGGCCGACAAAATTTGGATAATTAACAACCCCGCCAGCCCGCCAATGACACAACTTGGCAGATACAGCTTTTGAAAAAGCCGTATCCGACTTCGCAGCAGATGCCCGATCCCAAGCAAAATACATAAAACAACGAATGAACTCATCGAATCGACCGCTCCGTTGAACAAGAAATGATTAGTATGGCAAACTTATGCAATAATTTATTCTACTTCACTCTCTTTCTGTTTAAGATAATCCGATCTCAAATCAGATAACAACTTTCCATTTCTATTTTTCCAACTTGTCCATCCATTTACAGTTTTTCTATTACTTCCAGCATCATTGATCCCAAAAATTGCAGCATAAGAGGGGCTTTTAAATTTTTTACCCAAAACATTTAGATTACCATTCTCGGTAACAATTGCTCTATATTTTTTGTGGCTACCGCCTCGGGGTTTGTAGTCCATTACGAGTTCATCACCCTCATTAAGCAAATCAGCTTCAATGAGATCAGCGAGAGAGACATCGTAATATGTTATTCCTGACTTGGGTTCGTTTTTCTCTTCTATGGTATCTAAAACGGGACGATATTCTTCTGGGATTTCATACGCAATATTCTCGGGGATGCCAAATTCAACATACTTTTTTACAAGCCAAAGCTTCACATCATTCCGTAAAGTTTCAGCCCACTCCTTCAAATCTCTTGAAATTTTATCAATTGGCATGCCAATTACGGGCGAATTGCCCAGGATGTCTCTAATTACTTTTCTGACATCAATTTCTTCAATCTTTTCTTCTTTGAATTTATCTTTTATATCATCAGATTCGGTAAACATCTGAATTACCATCTCCTCAAGTATCTGCCGACTTTCTGGAGTGGCTACTGCTATCATTTGTTTTGCTACTTGGGGCGCAATATGACTCCATACGCTGTGATGAACAAGCTCAACTTCTATTACATACCAGTTCCGAGAAGCCAAATCTATTGCGAAACCATCAGGTATTGTACCAAATCCATCTTTTGTTTTTATCAATTTTTTAGGAAGAAATATTGAGGAAGCGCCAAAGAAGTACTCGGCGTTTTCAATGACAACATCTTCTATCTCTTGTTCATTCTCAAATTCAGCTTCTATGAACTTTTTGTTGCCCTGAATTATCATGATTTCTCTTGTTTAACATAATAACGATACTGCTTTAGTATCGATAATGCTCCGGTTTGTAGGGACCTTCGACGGGGATGCCGAGGTAGGCGGATTGGGCTTCAGTTAGTTTGGTTAGTTTGCCGCCGAGAGCTTGGATGTGCAGCATTGCTACTTCTTCATCCAGCTTTTTCGGCAGGGTATAGACGCCCGGTTCGAGGTTTTCTTTGGCCAGCATAATTTGGGCCAGGCACTGGTTGGTAAAACTGCTGCTCATGACAAAGCTGGGGTGGCCGGTGGCGCAGCCGAGATTGACCAGTCGTCCCTCGGCCAGCACGATGATCGAGCGGCCGGACTTACATGTCCACTTATCGACCTGCGGCTTGATGTTGTCCACTTTGCAGTCGGGGCTGTCTTCCAGATAGCTCATTTCGATCTCGCTGTCGAAGTGGCCGATATTGCAGACGATGGCCTCATCCTTCATCTGCTCCATATGCGACCCGCAAATGACATCACAGTTGCCAGTGGTGGTAACGAACAAATCGGCAATTCCGACCGCATCTTCCATGGTGGTAACTTCATACCCCTCCATGATCGCTTGCAGGGCACAAATCGGGTCGATCTCGGTAATCAATACTCGCGCCCCAAGGCCTCGCATCGACTGAGCACACCCCTTGCCGACATCGCCGTAGCCGGCGACGACCACAACTTTACCGGCGATCATTATGTCGGTCGCCCGCTTGATGCCGTCGGCCAGCGATTCGCGGCAGCCGTAAAGGTTGTCGAATTTTGATTTGGTAACCGAGTCATTGACATTGATCGCCGCAAAGGGCAGTTCGCCGGATTCCTGAAGCTGATACAGCCGGTGCACGCCGGTAGTCGTTTCTTCGGAAACGCCCTTGAGGTTCTCGGCGATCTTGCTCCAGCGGGTCGGATTCTTGGCATAGCTGGTCGCGAGCCGATCCATAATGACCTGAAACTCCTTGTTGTCATAGCTCTTATCCAACAGGGTTGGGTCCTTTTCCACCCTCGCGCCCTGAATAATCATCAGCGTAGCGTCGCCGCCATCATCGACAATCAAATCCGGCCCCGACCCATCCGGCCAGGTCAGCATCTGCTCGGTACACCACCAGTAATCTTCCAGCAACTCGCCTTTCCACGCGAAAACTGGTGTTCTGCCTGCGGTGGCAATCGCGGCTGCGGCATGGTCCTGCGTAGAAAAAATATTGCAGGAAGCCCAGCGAACATCAGCGCCAAGGACTTCAAGCGTTTCAATGAGCATCGCCGTCTGGATAGTCATATGCAGCGACCCAGCAACCTTCAGACCAGCCAGCGGTTTTTCAGCACCGTATTTTTCACGGGTATTCATCAGACCGGGCATTTCCTTTTCGGCGATCTGCATTTCCTTGCGGCCAAAATCAGCCAGCGACAGATCCGCGACTTTATGTTTTAAACTTAAATCAACTGCTTTGACCCTTTTTGTGGTGTTTTCCATCGTTTTTGTCCCGTCTTTTTTTGTTTCCATAACTCTATTTTTTAGAAAGGACAATAATACTGTAACACAGGGCCGAATGCAACCTCATTTTGGATATAAGGGCTTGTAAACAAGTAAGGTTTTAAAAAGAAATTGACAGTGGGACTCTTTTTTTCTACTATGTTTTCACTATGCCAAGCCATTATTTAGCGAAAATTAAAATTGACGATCTGGATATCCTCGGCTACTCGGTTGCCGGCGAAGAGACCGTGATCGGGATGCCGCAGTTGGATGTGTGTTTTGATATCGGCAAAGCGCCGGATCAACTGATCTCTCTTAATCATGTCCTCCTGACTCATGGCCATATGGATCACGCTGCGGGAATCGCTTACTACCTGTCGCACCGTAAATTCAATGGGATGAGCGAGGGAACTGTTTTAACGCCGCCCAATACCGTCAAGCCAATTCGCGAGATTCTGGATGCATGGGGGCGGCTGGACGGAAATCGCATTCCGGTCAATCTTGTCGCGGCTCAACCGGGTGATGAATACCAAATCAAGCCCAATCTGATCGCACGGGTTTTTCCGACCCGGCATGTCCGGCAGTCGGTTGGGTTTTCGATCATTGAAACACGCAAAAAACTCAAAGCCGAATATCAGGGACTTACGGGTCCGCAGATTGTGGAACTCAAAAAGCAGGGCGTAGCGATTGAAAATCCGGTTGAGATTCCAATCGTCAGCTATCTGGGCGATACGGCCTATGTGGATTTTTCACAATTGGACGATGTGTCCAAGAGCAAGATTCTGATCGCTGAGTGTACATTTTTTGAAGATGAGCATATCGAACGAGCCGATGCCGGAAAGCATATGCACATCGATGAATTCGGGCCGCTCTTAGAGCGGATGGAAAACGAAACCATCATTATTACGCATTTGACGCACCGAACGAGTGTATTGGAAGCCCGTAAGATGCTTGAGAAGCGATTGCCCGCCGAGGTTTTCAAAAAAGTTATTATCCTGATGGACCGTAGCCACTGGTATCGAAGCAACAGGAGTCGTTCGTAATTATCCATCCTGACACATCTGCCGGGCACGGAGAACTTCAGCGACCGACCAGGCCTGTGCGAAGGTGCCGCGGGGATGATGTGGGGATTCACCGTCAAAGATCTCGGAGATATTTCCAAGGCATGTCTCATTATCCAAATGATTTAGCAGTTTGGAAAGAAATGTTCGACACCGGCGTTTAGCGGTCGGATCAAAACTGTGGACTTTCAAATACGCTTCAACGAAAGACCCGATCAACCAGGCCCATACGGTTCCCTGATGGTAAGCGGCGTCACGCTGGCCTTGTGGACCGGCACACTGGCCTTTATAACGGGCATCGGAGGGACTGAGCGTTCGCAGGCCATAGGGCGTCAACAGTTCTTTTTCAACGACCTCAACGACGCCTTTTTGCTGTACGGCTGAAAGGGGACTATGCGGCAGGGATACTGCGAAAATTTGATTTGGACGGATACTGGCGTCGGGTTTTTTCGAAAGAAGAATACAATCATTTAGGCATCCTCGACCGTCATTCCAGAACTGCTCCTGAAACGAATGCCGCACCCGTTTGGCCAGAAGACCATAAAAATTGGCCGCTTTCTCATTTTCCCCCCGATAGTATTCGGTCAACTCGCACAGGTTACTATACCAGAGAGCATTTATTTCGACCGCTTTACCGTATCGCGGCGTAAAAGAAATACCATCAAATTTGGCATCCATCCATGTCAATTGTGTATTCACATCCCCGCCGGTGATCAATGCATCGGTGTCCGCACCAATACCGAATCGTGTTCCTTTGCGATAAGAATCCATAATCCATTTAATAGCGGGCAGGAGTGTATGGCTAAAATGCGAACTATTTTTTGTTTTTCGAAAATAGCAAAATGCTGCATGAACAAACCAGAGGGAGGCGTCAATACTGTTATAGTGCGGATCCCGACCGTAGTCATCGAATCGATTTGGGATCATTCCTTCGCTGACGGCTTTGGCGAAGGTTTTTAATACGCCCCAAGCCACATCCGGTCGGCCCGTGCTTAAGCAAAGGCCCTCTAATGAGATGAATGTATCGCGTCCCCAATCGAGAAACCACGGGAATCCTGCCAGTAGGGTAAGCGTTGGTTCATTGTCGATCGTTCGTTCGATCACGAACTGATCTGCTGCGATGAATAATTTTCGTTCTATACTGTCCTGCGGAGGACGCTGTTTAAAGAGTTCTTTTTGGTGCAGACGAATCGCGTCCATCGCGACTTCAATCTCCATCTTCGCCAACACATCATGGGATTCATCATTATCGAATAAGCCGGCCCAGAGTACAATGCGGCCAGGTCCGTCGACACGCTGTTTATAGCGGCCAGGCGACCAGATATCTTCAAAGCAGTCCTGACCCCGCTGTCGTTCCATTCGATAGAAAAACCGATTCCACCACTGGGGACTCTGCTCAAATCGCATGGGCTCGCAACGCAGAATTAACTGCCCCATCTCTGGGGAATCGCCGCGAACGACAAGCTCGCTTTCGTTCCAGATTGAGCTTAAGTTGTTGCCGGAATGACCGAGAGAGTGGAAATCACGCATGGCCGTAAAAGGGCGTACAGCAAACTCAAACGGCTGGCGAATATTCGAGAATTCATACACAAGGGCGGCAATATCAGAATCGGGTAATAAATAGATCGACTTTGTTAAATCCGCTAAGGCCGTTTCGTATTCAAAATGAACACCGAGATCCTTGCGAAATTCGAGGAGATGCGAATAACCATTGGGGTCAATGGCATGGTCAAATTCGAAATTGCTCAGCGAAAACTGACAATCTTTTCCCTCCATCGATTCCAAGCAGTTGGATAGGGCTACGATTCGGTTAGCTGGGGGAAGGTGGCTGCCAACCAATAATCCATGGTAGCGGCGCGTATTGCACCCAATAATGCTGGCCGAAGAAAATCCACCGCGACTGTTTGTCAAAAGCCACTCTTTTTCGAGCAGTCCGTTTAGGGGTTTATCCTGAATGGAAACCGAAATGGTTTCGGCGTCATGGGCTGCTTTATATGTGAGCATACAAACCGGTTCCTGCGGACGGAGTTTTCTTTATGATGTTTCGCAGAGGGTCTTACCATTACCTGCAAGCGCTTGCATGCATTGCTGGCGAAGATTACCCAATACATTCATGAAATTAATGTAGGAATCGTAGGGCGATTCGTAGGGATTAAAGTATTTATGCACATCGCCATCAGCAAAATATTTTGTACACATATAATAAAAATGGTCCGAAGTCTGCAACCTTCGCCAATCAGCGAGAAGCTCCTCATTTTGAGTCTGTTTAATCTGCTTCTCGAATTTATAGATTTCATGCAGGGCGTTTGACTGCATCGCATTACCCAGCCAGGCGGACAAATCGCGTTCCGTATCGGCCCAACTGATGATACGGGGGACATCGACGACATCCACAGCATCATAGGTGTCAACGACTTCGCTGGGCGTCATAAAATTGTTGTCCGGGTGCCTGAGGACTTCTTCGGGCAGATGCGACATAAATGAGAAGATTCCGGTGTCCTCCCACTGGTGTTCGCCGAATGTTTCATAGTCCATGAAAAGATTGACACATTGGCCATTGCCGTTGACTTGGTTGATCCAGTTTGCGAACTTATCCGCCGTCAGCGGGTGTTCATTCCATCCTTTATTGCTGAATCGAAAGGCAATGTCGTCGCTGAGCGAGTAGTTCTTGAGCAGCAGTTTAAGTCGCTCGCAATTTGGCGGGCGATAAACAAAATTACTATTGCGGTGGCCTAATATATGGTCAGCGCCTTCGGTGATAATTGCGTCAAAACGATCCATTTTCTCTATTGTTTCGGCCAAAGCATTACTGTAAATCAATTCCGTATTCCGGAAAATGCGAGGGGTTTGGCCATATAATTGCTGGATCAACTCGGAATGTTTATTGATTTGGGCGATGAATTCATCAGACGAATACAAAAAACTTAAGCTGTGGTAATAGGTTTCTCCGATAAATTCGACACAGCCAGTTTGGGCTAACGCATCAAATGTACTCATGACTTCGGGGCAGTATTTTTCAAACTGTTCCAAGACAACACCGGTAATGCTGTAGGAAATCTTGAAGCGTCCTTCGAAGCGGCGGATCACATCCAGCAAAAGTCGATTGGAGGGAAGATAGCACTTATTCGCGACTTTGCGACAGATAGAGGCGTTTTTGAATTCGTCAAAATAGCGGGGTGACTTCTCAAAAACGGTATAATGCCGAAGACGAAACGGCTGGTGAACTTGAAAATAAAAACAAACTGAAGCCATTAGTGTATCCTCATCAAAGACAGCATCACATTACACGTGCGTCAACATTCCCTGATAAATATCACGGCACTTCTCCGCAGCACCTTCCCATCGCAGGCGTCTGACTTCAAAGTTGCCGTGTTCCCGCAAGGTCAGTTGCAGCGGAGGGTATTTCAGGACGGCCAGAATTTTATTGGCCATTTCGTTGACATCCCAAAAGTCCACCTTGAGCACATGGGTCAATACCTCCGCAACGCCGCTCTGTTTGCTGATCAGTACAGGGACATCATAATTCAGCGCCTCCAGCGGCGCGATCCCAAACGGTTCGGATACAGAAGGCATCACATAAAGATCGGCCATTTCATAAACTTTCTGCACATCTTTTCCACGCAAAAAGCCCGTAAACAAAACTTTATGGCCAATTCCCATCTGTGCGGCCATTTCAATGATCTGGTGCATCATATCCCCGCTGCCGGCCATGACAAACTTAACATTCTCATCTTCCTCCAGGACCTTGCGGGCCGCCATAAGAAAATACTCCGGTCCCTTTTGCATCGTAATCCGGCCCAGAAACAGAACAATTTTTTCATCACTGCGAATCCCGACCCGATTAAAGGCCAGGGCACGGTTTTCTCCGTTCTGCTCAACTCCGTTATAGACAACTTCGACCTTTTCACCCAAAACACCATAACGGCTGATAACAATGTTACGGGTCAGATGGCTGACAGCGATGACTTTTTGGGCTGCCTGCATTCCGCGCCGTTCAATGTCATAGACCATCTGGTTGACATGTTCTCCACTTCGATCAAATTCGGTTGAATGGATATGGACGACCAGCGGTTTACCGGTAACGGAAGCAACAGCAATGCCCGCCGGATAGGTCATCCAGTCGTGTGCGTGGATAATATCAAAATCTTCCTCAAGCGCAAGACGCACCGCATAGGCAGCGTAGCGGTGGATTTCGGAATACATATCGTCACCGTAGTGTTCTTCCGTCTGCTGGATGGCCGGGGGCGTTTCATGAAGCCACTGTTCAATGGCCGGATCAATCCCTTCCTCCATGACTGCCTGACGGGATCGCAGGGTAAGGATGTCTTCAATTTTATGCTCATAGTATTCAGGCGTCGTATAGGCTTTCAGCGCTGAAGGGATATGACGAAAAGAAACATTTGTGATTTTCTCTTCTATTTCTACCGGCCTTTCACGCGATCCCGAAACGGAAGACACCTTGAATGGCCGACATTGAAGTGGGCTGAGCATTTTGACGTGAGAGGACAGGTCCGGCTCGACCGGTTTTGGAACCACAAAAGTAACATGGATCCCCAAGCCGCTCATTGCCTTCGTCAGGCCATGACATGCCGTTCCTAATCCACCACTGATGAACGGGGGAAACTCCCAACCGAGCATAAAAACTTTCATTGTAACACCTCAGCCCGATAGAAATTGCCTATTTGAGAACAGTCAAATTCCATTTATCCTGTCGCATCCTTAAATAACTAAATACACCTAAACGGACTCATTGTAGAAACAATGTAAATAAATGTCCATGGAAATTTTGACAAAAATAATTCAATAATCCAAAAAAACATAAAAAGATAACACGGATCCTGTTTTGTGTGATGTTACAAAACACCCGCCACAACGACTTTCCGATGCAAAAAAAACGACCGTTCCCTATTTCAGGGAGCGGTCGTCTGCATTTCCTGTGTTCATTGACTTCTTGTTACAGATCCTGAGGTTTTACTGTGCTGCGGCGGTTTGCTTTGGTTCGTGCAATTGCATCGTCCAATAAAGCATAGACCTTGTCACTGAGAGCCGCAACGGCATCTGCTGAGGTCATCATCTTTTTGCCCTTGACATAAGCTTTGACCTTGCTGGCGACGACCAGGACTTCCTTTTTGCTGCTCTTTGCTGCTTTCTTCTTTGCTGCTTTTTTCTTTGCCATTTGGCACCTCCATGTAAAAGTTAAAGTTCCAATAATATCAGCCAATCGTTGGCTTCAACAGCACTTTGAGCCGTATTGTGTGAAGATTACAAGTACTTTGCAATAAAAAAATCCCGAAAAAGTGCAAAATTTTGCACTCACAGGGCCTATAACCGAAAAAATCTGCAAATTCGGCACCCTGTTCTAAGATATTCGGCGTTTTTCTTCCCTTTGAATCCTTTTTTGTTAATCCGCCCGATGAATTCGCCGACGACAGCATTGCTAAATCAAAGCGAAATTATGACTTGTCTTGTGGAGAATGAAAAATGCATCAAAAAGGCAAAGTGAAGGGTAAATCGACTGATGTTGAAGCGTTTGTAACCGTCGCATTTGCAGAGGATATGGAACTGGCAAAGCAATACCAGGAGCTGCTTCGGAATAATGAGATTAGCGCTCGGATTAGGCGGCAGCCGGAAATGGCGCAAAGTGGATTTTCTGATATTGCGATTACGGTACCGGAGGATTCTTTGGATGAAGCGCACGTCCTGATCTCCGAAAAGGCCAGTTACGACGATTTCTTTGATATGGTTTTTGACGATCAGGATGGTCAAAAACTTGATTACTCCAATTTTGAAACTGAGGAGGATGATGACCTTTACTAAAGGCAAAAAGAACCGATTCTTAATTTTAGGTGCCAATATAATGACAGAAGAAACGAAAAATAAAGAACAGGAACAAGGCGGCATTTTAGAAAAACGCCGAAAAACCACGGAGCGAAGACGAAGTGTTGTGGATCGCAGGGGCAGTTTTGATCGTCGTCGCGGCCCGGGACACCGAAGGACGCCCGAACGCCGTGCGGCTGAAGAAGGGGAGATGAACGAGGAACAATTCGACTTTCTCATGGCGATTGATGAATACAAACGCGCCAACCAGCGCCCATTTCCGACATGGACTGAAGTGTTAGAGGTTATCAGAGCGATCGGCTATCGCAAAGTCGCCGAGCCGAAAGCCCTGGAATCATTCCGAAAGGAAGATAAGCCCGAACCGGTCGAGGTGTAGCACAGCCATCCTGGCCGTGTCTTTCGGGCTTGAAACCCGTACTATAATGATCAAGAAGCATTTTCATTGCCCGCCTTTGCTTTAAGGGCGGGCAATTTCTTTTGCCACTTCCTGTATGTAGTTTTTGAGTTGTTTTTTCATCGTGTCCGTATCGCCTAGATTGTCCTCGATGAACGTGATGATTCGGCTGCCGATGATGACTCCGTCGGCGCCCGCCTGTGCGATGTCTTTGGCATGTTTTGCGGTACTAATACCAAACCCAACACAGATGGGCTTTTCTGTAAGCGATTTAAGGCGTTCAATCAACGGTTCTACCAAATCGGAAAGTCCCGAACGCTGGCCGGTCGTTCCCAAAAGCGAAACGGTGTAAATAAAGCCGGTGGTGTATTTGGCGATCTTTTGGATGCGATCGTCTGTGGTATTTGGCGTCACCATAAAAACAGTTTCCAGACCCGCCGCCTCAGCGGCAGGGGCGATCTCCTCAGCGTCATCAATGCTCAGATCGGCCACGAGTACACTGGTTCCGCCCACTTGCTTGAATGCTGAAAAAAAGCGTTCGATGCCATACTGGTAGACGAGGTTATAATAAACCAGCAGCCCAATGGGAATGGGGCGATAGTCCGTGATGCGTTTAATGAGCGCCAACGCTTTTTTGGGGGTCATTCCGGCTTTCATCGCGCGGATATCCGCCTTTTGAATGGTCGGGCCGTCTGCAACAGGGTCCGAAAAGGGAATTCCCAATTCCAGCACATCAGCTCCGGCGTCAATGGCGGTCTTAATCAATTGAAAACTGGTTTCCTCATCGGGGTCGCCAATTACGAAAAAGGGGATCAACGCCGCCCGATTCAATCCACAAAATAAGTCCTGATAGATTCCCATTTAATACCTTTATAGCATAGGTCGATGTTGTTCTACGATTGAAACATCTTTATCTCCCCGCCCGGAGAGATTGACGACGACGACGGTATCTTTGGAGAGTTTGCCCTTTTGCGAAACCAGCCATGCGAGGGCGTGTGAGCTTTCCAGTGCCGGAATAATCCCCTCCGAATGCGTAAACAATTCAAACACATCCAGAACCTGTTCGTCGGTAACGGCCGTATAGGCAGCGCGGCCGGAATCCTTCAGATAAGCGTGCTCTGGCCCCACGCCCGGATAGTCCAGACCAGCTGAGATGCACTCGGTTTCGTGGATTTGGCCGTTTTCATCCTGTAGAAGATATGTTTGTGCCCCGTGCAGGACGCCCACCGAACCCTTGACAAGTGTGGCACAATGCTCGTCGGTGTCCACGCCTTTGCCGCCGCCTTCGACGCCGATCAACTCAACATCCGGATCATTGATGAATGCGGAAAAAATACCAATAGCATTGGAGCCGCCGCCAACACAGGCGACTACCTTATCCGGTAGCCGTCCAATTTGTTCAAAGCACTGCTGCCGAGCTTCGATGCCGATGGGCGTTTGAAAATGCCGAACGATCATCGGGAACGGATGCGGGCCGCCTGCGGTGCCAAACAGATAGAATGTATCATCTATATGCCCCGTCCAGTAACGCAGGGCATCGTTAATTGCGTCTTTCAGCGTGCAGGTTCCGCCGGAAACAGAGATTACCTCCGCTCCGCACAACTTCATCTTATGCACATTGACGTTTTGACGGGCTACATCGACTGATCCCATGAAGATTTTTGTTTCCATTCCGAATAACGCTCCGGCCATGGCTGTTGCCAAACCGTGTTGTCCGGCGCCAGTTTCAGCGATGATCTTCTTTTTGCCCATGTATTTTGCGAGCAGTCCCTGACCAAGAACATTATTGACCTTGTGTGCGCCGCCGTGAAGCAGATCTTCCCGCTTGACATGAACCTGAAAGCCCACATGTTCACTGAATCGCTTTGCATGATAAAGAGGAGTGGGACGGCCCGCATAAGTGCGGGACAGCGTGTCCAACTCCTCAAGAAATTGCGGGGTGCTGCAATACTGCTCAAATCCCGCCTCAATTTCCTCCAGAGCGGGAATCAACACTTCCGGCACATAAAAGCCACCGAATTGGCCATATCTTCCTTTTTGTTTCATTTGCGTACCTTAATACCGGTAAAACTGTGAATATTATCAAATAACTGTTTCATTTTTGGATGATCTTTTTTACCTGGTTCGGATTCAATGCCGCTGCAAATATCGATCCCGTAAACATCTGTCTCCAGCGCATCCGATACATTGTCCGGGTTAATTCCGCCAGCGAGGAAAACGCGATGGGGATATTTTCTGAGCAGGGACCAGTCGAATGTTTTTCCGGTTCCGCCGTACTGATTTGGGTCAAATGCATCAAAGAGCAACGAGAAAGTCTCGAATTCCTGTGCCCGGTCAATGTCCTCCACTGAGCGAACACGGACGGCTTTGATCGTGTGAAGATTCCAGGCATTAAACTGACTGCAGAACTCCGAAGTCTCGTCCCCATGAAATTGCACCCAATTCAACAAACCGGAGTCCGTAAGTTCCCGAATATCCGGTCGGTTGGCATTGACAAATACACCTGCGATGTCTACAAATCCGGGGAGCTTGCAAATAATTTTTTCCGCCTCATTTGTCTCAATATAGCGTGGGCTTTGCCGATAGAAATTAAAACCGAGGATGTCAGCTCCCATTTCAATGGCTGCCTGTGCATCGTCGAGGTTCGTAATTCCGCAAATTTTTATTTTTACAGTGATCATTGCTTTTTCATCTCGTTTATACAGGAGTTTCGCAGTTACTGATTTCGATCAGCTTTTCCAAACAATTCATGGCGTTTCCGTTACAGATCGCCTCGTCCGCTTTTTCAATGCCCTCTACAAAATCCTTGGCGATTCCGGAAACGATGATCGCGGCGGCAGCATTGAACATGACAATATCTTTTTTAGACCCCAGTTCATTACCGCTAAGAATATCCCGGATAATTTGGGCATTGGCTTGTGCATCTCCCCCCGCGAGGTCGCTGAAATCTGCCAGAGGAAAGCCGTATTGTGTCGGTTCGATCTCTTCGGAGCGGACCTCCCCGTTTTCCAGATGCATCACTTTCGTCGGTCCCATCGTGCTGATCTCGTCCAATCCGTTACTGTGAACAACCATTGCTCGTTTCAGACCCAGCATCTTCAGCGTATCGATCATTCGCGGCATAAGTGCTTCTTCGGCAACCCCCAGAACCTGTGCATCTGCCTTGGCGGGATTGGCCAGCGGGCCGAGGATATTAAACGCCGTTCGGAAATCAAGCGACTGCCGGATGGGTTGGACATGTTTCATAGCCGGGTGGAATTTCGGCGCAAACATAAAGCCGATGTGAGCTTTTTCGATGCATTCGGCAACGCATTCGGGCCCGGGCGCGATGTGTACACCCAACGCCGTCAAAACATCGGCAGAACCGCATTTGCTGGTGATGCCTTTGTTGCCGTGCTTGGCGACGAAAACACCTGCTCCCGCCGCGATAAAAGCAGCCGCCGTAGAGATATTGAATGTCTTCAACGCCGCGCTGCCAGTACCGCAGGTATCGACCAAGGGAGCGGCATTGACCTTGACCGGCACGGCATGTTCTCGCAACGAATGGGCCAGACCGGAAATTTCCGTAACCGAGGCCTTTTTGACCCGCATCGCAGCTAAGAAAGCGGCAATCTGAACATCGGCGACCTCACCTTCAAAAATCGTATCTAACAACTGTTGTGCCTGCTCGAACGACAGGTCGTTGCCCTCTAAGATAATCTCAATATATTCAGTTATCTTTGCCATAATAACCCCTTATTTTCTTCATGTCCTTCATGAACTTCATGGTTAAAATCTGTGTAAATCAGCGTAAATCTGTGTCAAAAAATGAGTTTCATCATGTCGCATTGTTAGCGATACGAAGCATATTTTCAATTACTTTTCCGCCCGTTGGCGTCAAGATACTTTCCGGATGAAACTGCACACCATAAATCGGCAGCTCAGTGTGCTGGATTCCCATAACAATGCCTTCGAATTCCGCCGTTTCCTCTAAGCAGTCCGGCAATTGGCACGCACACAGACTATGATACCGTCCGGCGTGCATCGGATTTTCCAGTCCCTCGAATACGCCGCCGCCCTTGTGCATAATCCGCGACGGTTTGCCGTGCATCACCGCCGGAGCGTGGTCAATTTTTCCACCAAAATACTGTACAATAGATTGATGCCCCAAGCAAACACCAAAAATCGGCAGTTTATCCTTAAAATGATCGATCGCTTCCAGCGTAACGCCCGCCGTGTTCGGGTTGCCGGGGCCGGGCGAGAGAACCAGCAAGTCCGGCTCAAACTCATCAAACGCCTGCGCGAGCGTATCAAGTGGAGTATCGGCCCGATACACCTTGGTCGGGCAGTCGCGTTTTGCGAATTCATCCACCAGATTATAGGTAAACGAATCAAAATTGTCGATAAACAGAACTTTTACTTCCATGATTCAATCCTCTATTGATTTTTATTGCAGCCGTTAAAATTTCACATTTTTGCGCGGGCAGGAATTTTAACAATACAGGTTCGAGTTTACTCGCGACATTGACCACCCTTTAAGGGTGTTCAGCGGCCATACGGATTGCTTTCAGGCACGAATTGGCCTTGTGCTGCGTTTCGTCAAATTCGCTGTCGGCAACGCTGTCATGGACGATTCCCGCTCCGGCACGAACGAACGCCTGCCCATCGCGAACCTGTAAGCTGCGAATAGTAATACAACTGTCAAATTGTCCATCCACCGTCAAATACATCACCGCACCGCCATAGTAGCCGCGTTTGTTTTTTTCGAGCTTGCGAATAATTTTCATCGCCTCAATCTTCGGCGCCCCGGTCAGCGTTCCCATATTCATCGTCGCCAAATATGCACTCAAAGCGTCCAATCCGTTTCGCAGCCGCCCCTTGACATTACTCACCAGATGCATCACCGATTCGTACCGCTCGGTAATCAGCATTTCATCGACGATCCGGCTGCCCGGTTCCGAAACACGGGCAATATCATTTCTCGCCAGATCCACCAGCATCATATGCTCAGCCAGTTCTTTGCGATCGAGTTTTAGCTCCGCCTCATAGCGGATGTCGGTGTCTGGGTCGATCTTGCCGTCTTTGCGTCCGCGCGGCTTGGTCCCGGCGATGGGGCGAATTTCGACACGACGCTCCCGCGTCCCGCTGACCCGCAGGTTCAGTTCCGGGCTGGCCCCCATCAGGATTGTATTCTGCGTATTCATGTAGAACATATACGGCGACGGGTTCAGCGTCCGCAGTTTTCGATAGACATCCAGCGGCTCGGCAGGGCAGGGTTCCGTAATGGTTCGGCTCAGAACGACCTGAAAAATATCTCCATCAATGATATGCTGTTTGGCGGTATTGACCATCTCGGTATATTCAGCCCGTGAAGTATCCGTATCAGCTGCGGCGAGATTGCCTTCATGTCGCATCGTGGCGGGGCGGCTCTCCTTGGCGGTGTCGAAGTATGCCTCAAAGCACTGCATGGCCTCATCATAAATCGCATCCCGGTCGTCATCGGTAATCATCGCGTTGACGACTACATGGCCCTTAGCGTTCTTATGATCCATCAAAAAGATGGTGTCGGCAAAATACAACTCATAATCCGGGTTGCCGAGAATATCCTCACGATTGGCGGGCAGTTTTTCAAATTGATCGATGAAGTCACAGCTTAGCGCCCCCAAAAGCCCACAGGTGACGCGGAACGGCTTGCTGGCCAGTTCAAACG
>JAGGWF010000076.1 GCA_021157685.1 Planctomycetota bacterium
CAACCGCCTTGGTCAACTGTTCACTTGGCGCTGTATAGCCAACGCCGCCCAGTACATGCCGCGGAACAATCGTAAAGCCGGCCAATGCGCCTGCCGTTGCTTTACAAAAACCCCGCCGCGTCAATTGCTCTCTTTTCATTCTGATTTCCTAACTGTTATGCTCCAAAACATTCTATTCAGTTGCTTCCTCTGCGGGCTGTGCATTCAACTTTTCTCTGAAAGAGAGAGCAAAAACAGCCGTAATAATAACAGCCATGACGGCAGGAATCATCCAAATCGGCTTCCAGTGATGGCCGACAACCTCTCCGGCTTCTTCGATCGCATACTTAGTATTCACCACCCAGCCATTGATCAGGCTTCCGATAATCATTCCCAATCCCAATGTCACCATGGCCAGAAATCCCTGAGCACTGGCCCGGATATCCTTGGGTGCTTTTTTGTCCACATAGATTTGGCCGGTCACGAAGAAAAAGTCATAGCAGATACCGTGCAAAAGAATTCCGATGTAGATAAAGCCCACCGGAAGCAATACGGCTCCATCCGGTCCGGCCGGGCTTCCGAACGCAAATAGAAAATACCGCAGCACCCATGCGATCATGCCGATCAGCAGCATTTTCTTGACGCCCAACCGAATAAAGAAAAACGGCATCACCAGCATAAAGAAGATTTCCGACATCTGGCCCATGGTCATTTTGCCGGCGGCATTCTTGATGCCAATCTCGCCCAAAAATCCATTGGCAGACTGGTAATAAAACGCCAGCGGGATGCAGATCAGCAATGAACAGATTGTAAAAACCGCAAACGGCGGGTCTTTTAATAACTTTAGCGCTTTCAGGCAGAGTACATCGCTGATTGTCACTTTTTTTCCCACTAATTGTGGCGGTGTATGCGGCAGGAGCAGGCAGTAGAAACCCATCACAAGCGATGCACCGGCAGCGATCCTCATGGGGATCGCCGTGGCCTCAATACTTTCAAGCCCGCTGATCGACTCCGGCATAAAACCGACGATCAACCCGGCAACGATCCAGCCAATCGTTCCCAGCACACGAATCGGCGGGAACTCCTTTTCCGGATTTGTCATCTGGCCGAGTGAAATGGAATTGGTCAACGCCAGCGTCGGCATATAACAGACCGTGTAGGCCAGCAATACCCAGAAAAACAGCGTCGCGTCTGTAATCGTCGAAACCCAAAACATCAAAATCGCCCCAACACAATGCAACACCGCTAAAACTTTCTCTGTGGAGAAAAATCGGTCTGCAATCATCCCTACAAATAAAGGACTAATCAGCGCCGCGATGCCCGTGGTGCTGTAGGCCAACCCCTTCATGTGATCAAGTTGAATGGCCCCCAGATATTTCCACATGGTAACAAACCACGCACCCCAGATGAAAAACTGCAGAAACATCATCCCGGACAACTGAATCTGAACTTTCCTGTTCATGAAAACCTCCCTTAGATAAAGTGATTTTGAATGCAGCTTATCCCGTAAATGTACAGAGTTTCTCAATCGCGATTTTGACATCGCCCTTTCGGTTATCGCCGGCTTCTCGTTCAATCGCCAGCACGCCGTTATAACCGATTTCTTTCAGCACCGCCAAGAACGCCTGGTCGCCAACCTGTCCGGTCCCCCACGCTTCTTCGCTGCCCCATGTACCGGGCACCGTGGTTCGGTTGGCATCCTTGATATGAACATGTTTGATCCACGGGGCCAGAACTTTCAGGGCCTCGATCGGATCGCCTTTATCATACAAAATCATATTCGCCGGATCAAAGTTAACCCCCAGCGACGGATGATTCATTTCTTTCAGGAAAACACTCAAATCTTCGGCGCCTTCCTGACCGGTTTCCATCAGCAGGGTAATGTTTGCGGCCGCCGCCGCATCGGCCATCATCCGCAGGCGATCATAAAACTTTTTTGCGTACTCAGCATCGCTATGGTCGAGAAAGCCGATATGGGTCGAGAGAAAAGGAACCCCCAACGCCGCGGTCGCACTAACGGCCTTCAAAAAGCGCTGCTTGTTCACTTCCCAGCAGTCATCCGGAGCGATCCCTCCCGTGGCCTTGATCATCTCCAGCGACGAATAGTCCTCCTGCTCAAAACTGAGCATCGTCGAGCTGATCGTCCAGTCCTGCTGTTTGACAGCATTGATAAATGCATCCGGGTCGTCCCCGCAGGCCGGACCTATGTCCAGGTGTACATAACTCAACCCCAGGTCCGTCATCGCCGCGGCGATCCCCACAATATCTGTCTGAAGCGACCAACTGCACACCCCAACCGGCCAATTACCGCACATGATCATATGATACTCCCTTATTTGTTCTTATATTGTTAGAGTTCGATTTTTCTGCCTTCCAGCGCCGAGGTTAGCTCGGCCTGGGCGATCTGAATCGATTTTTTAGATTGAGCCTGCGTAATCACTTCTGCAACTTCCTTACCCTGTATCTTGTCTGCAAAGTGGGATATTTCCTGAAAATACCCATCGCCCGCCTGAATATCCGGAATCAGATCCTTCCCCTCAGCCGGACAGACCCTAAACGCCGGTTTCTGTGCGGGGCTGTACACAATGGTTGCTTTCTCCAGAACGACATTAAAACTCATCTCAAAGCCGAACGACGGCGACATCATCCAGCTCCCTTCGGCGCTGATCATCGTTCCGTTTTCGTAGTCGTATTGTGTTTGAATATGACTGGCCCGACCTTCGGCGACCGCCGCATGGCTGCAAACCGATTTGGGAACCCCGAAGACATAATGGATATAATCGGTATCATGAATATGCAGGTCAAGGACCATGCCGCCGCTGCATCCCTGATCCATCATCCAATTATCGCTGCTCCAGATTGGAGCCGTACTCAGGCGTCTAAACACCGCAGAGAGTACTTCGCCGTATTGTCCGCTGTCAATGATCTCTTTTGTTTTTACATACTCCGGCCAGAAACGAATACAGTGAGCCACCATCAACTCCCGGTCGGCCGCCTTTGCGGCGGCGATCATTTCATCGCAGTCTGCCAGGGCCAGAGCCATCGGCTTTTCACAGAGAACATGAACCCCCGCCTTCAGAGCCATGATCGAAAAGTCTTTGTGCAGATAGGAGGGCAGTGTAATGGAAACGGCATCAAGCTGTTCGGCCTTGAGCATTTCCTCAAAATCGCTGTAAAAATGAATCTGACTGAAATCGATGCTTTCCGGCAGTCCCTCGATGTTTCCAACCGCCTGATCCGCATCCTTGAGAACATCCGGATTGCCATCACAGATTGCCGCGACCGTCACACCCGGAAGTTTGCTCCAGTTCCCAAAATGCATCTTCCCCATAAATCCGAATCCGACAATCCCTATGCGTAGCATTTCTGAGCCCTTTCCTTAAATCATGCGAATTATTTTGGATAATATTACCGGAAAAACACAGTGAAAGCAACTAAATGCTGAAACTTTTCACTATTTTGACATTACCCGCAGCGACCAACAGGAGCGAACAAAACATACCAACGCACCCCCTAAACTTATGTGCCTTTAGCTATTAGCTCTAAACTGACAGCTAATGACTGAAAGCTGAGGACTGATTTATGGATAATGAACTGGCCATGGTGCTGTATGAGGGAGGTCGGCCGCTGTTGCGGCGATAAAAGCGTCAAGCACGGTAGTGCGTATCAGAGGCGTGCAGAAATAAA